>JAAUSG010000234.1 GCA_012034055.1 Leptolyngbyaceae cyanobacterium RU_5_1
CAGCGATCCCCCCTAGCCCCCCTTAATAAGGGGGGAAATTAGCTCAAAGTCCCCCTTATTAAGGGGGATTTAGGGGGATCTTGCACGCTTTGCTACAAACAGGAGGACTTTTAAAACATCCTCTAAGGGCTTCCTTCGTGAATCTTTATGCATATTACATTTTGCTCAGAAAAGTTACTAGATTATGAATTGATTTTTATTCTGATTAAGACATTGAAAACTTTTCTGATTTCCTACACAAGGAAGCGTATATCTGTATGGAGCATAGAATTACTTAAAAATTAGCAATTACTTAAAAAGCAGATCGAGCTGGTTCACGCGAGTTGACGTTGCTCGTGTAGTTGGAGCTGCAGTTTGGCTAACCGCCAATATGTAATTCTCATTCATTCAACTCAGAAATTACAAACAACTCAGAAATTACAAAAATTTAGTCTCGTTTTTCATTAATTCTAGTTTTAAAGGTTAGGTGTTTGAAATGGCACAATCCATTGATACTCGGAACTTTGATATCAATCGTGCAACTCAAGCTCGTATCGATGAACTTAGTCAAGCCGCGTCATTTGTCTCTACTCAATTGCCCGCAAACCATGCTGTTGATGTTTCTTCTATCAATTCTCTCACAGGTACACCCAACACCCTTGTGTCAAATAATGCTCCAAGTGTAGAAGGTGCATTGATTGACCATGCATTAAACTTTGTCAGCCAAGCCAGTCCTGCTTTTGGCTTTTCTCCAGGCGAACCAGTTGAATTTGTTCCAGATCCTAACATTCAATCAACCCGTGCTGGCAGTCAAGTTGTTCACTTGCAACAGAGCTACCGCGGTATTCCCGTCTTTCAAATGGTTCGCACTGTTCGATTTTCTTCCAATCGCGAAATTACAGATGTAGTTGGAAATAACGTCGATCTTCCACCTGGAATTAATATTGCGCCGCAGATCGATGTTACCCGAGCTGTGACAGCTGCTGCTGAGTATGTCGCATCTGATGACTCTGAGGAAACGACTGATGGATGGGGACAGCAAATGACATCGGAGTCGGTTGATTTATCTGGTTATGTACCGCGAGTACTGATTGGTTTTCCCTTACCAAATCAGCCAACTGTTTTGGAGAAGGGACCCTTTGCTGACTTGATCTCTGCTCATCTTGTTCTGTTTTATCAAAATCCTCAGACACGCCTTGGATGGTATATAAGAATTACTCTGCCAGATTATCGCAATCAGTATGAACTCATTGTCTCAGCGGATCAAGCTGAACCAGAAATCCTTTACTGTCAGTGTTTAATGCAGACGGCGTTAGCACAGGGCAATGTTTACACAGAAAATCCAGAGACAACCCCTCTAAAGACCATCAATTTTCCTAGAGATCTCAGCGATTATCCTGTTCCCCGATCTAGTTCCTTGCCATTAGTTTTTCCAGGACATTGGTGTTCTGACGATAAATGCATTGGCAATAGTACCATTGCCACCCTAGGATTTTCTACACGAACCTTCCAAGGACAGATATTGCAAGGTGGCAATGTTGACTTCAACGCCACGAGTGAAGATGACCAGAAAGTTCTGAACATCTTCTACTTCTGCAACTATATGCACAATTTCTTCTACCTATTAGGTTTTGATGAAGAGGCAGGAAACTTTCAAGAAGTTAACTTTACGGGTCAGGCGACTGCAGGCGATCCAGTAGAGGCTCATGCCCATAGCGGAGCAGTTCGAGGAACAGCTAATATGCTCACGCTTGCAGATGGTCGAAGACCCGTTATGAACATGGGGTTAGTGAGTTCTTCTGGGCGTCACACTGCATTTGATGCCGATGTCGTCTTTCATGAGTTTACTCATGGTGTATCCAATCGTTTAGTGGGCGGTCGGATGAATAGCCCAATGGGGCTTCAACAACCTCAAAGTCGCGGCATGGGTGAGGGTTGGAGCGATTATTTTGCTCTTACAATCCGAAACTTCGGCAAGACAGTTGAAAAAGTCGTTACAGGAGACTGGGTTACAGGAGACCCTAGAGGTATTCGTGGCTTCCCTTACGATAGCAATTTCCCTCATGGCTTTGACATGTTGGGAAAAGACCGTTATGTGGGGGTTGCACCTAATGGGCAGCCATGGCCTCACCCCATCGGCGAAATTTGGTGTGCCACATTAATGCAGATGAACCGCAATATTGGAGCAGCATTAGGATCAGCCGATCGCGGACATCAAATTGGCTGGCAGATTGTTGTTGATGGAATGAAACTATCTCCTGCCAACCCCAGTTTCTTAGATGCCCGTGACGCAATCCTTAAGGCTCTTGACGATTTACATACGGCAGGTCGAGTGAATGACACTGACTATACCAATGTGAAAAAGGCAGTTTGGACAGCCTTCGCTAAATTTGGCATGGGTTCCGCCGCTGATTGTATCGGAGCTTCAGTCAGTGGTATTGTTGCAGATTTCAATATGCCTAGCGGCTTGCAATGAAAATTTAGGGCAGATAATTTCTCCCTATTCCAAATTCAACATCACTTAATCCTGTCCTACCCTGGAAAATGCTGTTAGGAGTAAAAAGTTGATGGATCGGCTCATACGAAAGAGGACTACACTTGCTCCTAGAAATGGATACCACATTCGGTCTTGCCTGTACCGCGCCAGCGCCCTGCCCGCTCATCTTCGCCCTCAGTAATAGACGTGGTGAGCGGTTCATCCCCAATGCTGGGGTAACCCTGGTCGTGAAGTGGGTTGTAAATCACATCATGCTCGAAAACATAGGCCCAGGTTTCCTTACGAGTCCAATTTGCGAGGGGATTGACCTTTAACCGCTGCTGCTGATCTAACTCAAAAATGGGCATGTCAGAGCGAGTTGTTGCTTGATCTCGACGACGCCCAGTTAGCCAGGCGATCGCGCCCAGTTCTGCCAGCCCTCTCTGCAAGGGTTCAATCTTGGTTAGCTCGTGGAATTGAGTGATGTCCTTGTCCCAAAGCGCATCCCCATACTGAGCGGCAAAGTCCTTGCGCGTGGTGACCCCCTGGATTCTGTAAACCTTCAGGTTCAGGTTGTAAATCCCTCTTGCACTCGCAACCAGCTCCAAGGTTTGGGGAAAGTGGTGGAGCGTGTCGAGAAATAGAACGGGTACAGGCTGAACAGGCTTCAAATCACGGTAAAACAGATCTGTAATCAGCAAGTCGTCAACATTAAAGGCACTGGTTTGAACCAGGCTGGTCGGAACGTTGGCAATGCACCAAGCCAAGATTTCCTTGGGATGAACCTTCTCAAACCTCTGGTTAAGCTTTTTGAGGTCAAGGCTTGCCGGTTGAGTGAGGGGTTGGATGGATTGGGTCATTTTTTGTTTGCGTTGATTGCTCCAATCTTTGTTTTTAACATACCCGGATCAGGTATCTGCAGCATAGCGATCGCCACTGTTCAATTCAGGCAGTATAGCTGATGTCCAGGTTGCAGAAACCCTACCACGTCAGGCAGTTCACCTTATGTGCGCAAAAATTAAGTTTTCTGCAAAGAGATACTCACCCCTCATTCCACTCATTAAGCTGTTCAAGATTCGTACCCAAATCTCTAGAGGCATAACCTATGCGATTGATTCTATACAGTAAACCAGGCTGCCATCTGTGTGAGGGATTGCAGGAGAAATTAGAGCAGGTTCAGAGCTTGAAATTTGAGTTGGAAGTCCGGGATATTACATCTCGTGAAGATTGGTTTCAGCACTATCAGTACGAGATTCCAGTGTTGTTTCTAGAAAGGTGCGAAGTGCAAGGTGAGAGGCAAGAGGAAGCTGAAATTCAAAATTCAAAATTCAAAATTCAAAATTCCTCCACCCTTATCCCCCTACCCCGTCCCTCTCCCCGGGCCACCGTTTCTCAGTTGGAGCAAATGTTACAGAAATACTTGAGTGATCTCGCACAATAGAGTTTCTGTGTAGGGCGGAGATGAAGGATGAAGGACAGAGGGCGGAGGAGGGAGGACGGAGGACGGAGGAACTATCGATAACTAACAATAATGACCAATGACCAATGACCAATAATCAGCCATCGGCAAAAATTATCGATACTTTTCGTATTTAATAAAGGTGCATTTTGAGGAGGTGCTGGACATGAAGTTGCGAGAGTTACTGGCTATCGTTCCAGGAGTTGCCCAACTGACCGATCATCCTGCACTGGATGCAGAAGTTAAAGCTCTGTCTACAAACTCCCTGGCTTGCCAGCCGGGAGATTTGTTCATCGGTATGCCGGGAACACGGGTGGATGGTGGAGAGTTTTGGTCGGGGGCGATCGCCGCAGGTGCGGTAGCAGCCGTTATCTCCCGTCAAGCAGCCAGTAAGGCATTAGAGAATCAAGAATCGTCTTCAGCGCCTCCCTGCATCATTTCGGTAGATGACATGGCGCACGCTTGTGCTTATCTGGCTACGGCGTTCTATGGCTATCCAACTCAGCAGCTTAAACTAGTCGGGGTGACTGGTACGAATGGCAAAACCACGACCACCCACCTGATCGAATTTCTGCTAAATCATGTCCAGAAGCCGACGGCGCTGCTGGGAACGCTTTACACCCGATGGCAGGGCTATCAGCAGACAGCCGTTCACACAACTCCGTTTGCCGTTGAGCTGCAGCGCCAGTTAGCAGATGCCGTTGCGGCAGGGTGTGAGGTTGGCGTGATGGAGGTCAGTTCCCATGCACTGGCTCAAGGGCGAGTGTTGGGCTGTTCCTTCGACGTTGGCGTATTCACTAACCTGACTCAGGACCACCTGGACTATCACTGCGACATGGAGGACTACTTCACGTCCAAAGCGTTGCTATTCAGCCCCAGCTACTTGAAGGGGCGTGCGGTGGTTAACCAGGACGATCCATACGGTCAGCGGTTGATCCACCAGCTTCCACGGGAACACGTTTGGACCTACAGCACCCAAGACTCCAATGCAGACTTATGGACCAGCGACCTCAGTTATGGTGCGGCATCAGTGAGTGGAGTCCTGCACACGCCTGAGGGTGAGGCGGCGTTTTCGTCTCCGCTGGTGGGTCAGTTTAATTTGGCGAACCTGCTTGCGGCAGTGGGTGTGACCTTATACCTGGGGCTGGAGTTGGAGGATATTGTGGGAGCATTGCCGCAGTTTGGCGGGGTACCGGGACGCATGGAACAGGTGTTGATCGCGCCGGATCAGGATATCAGCGTGATTGTGGACTATGCTCACACCCCGGATAGTTTGGAGAATCTGCTCCAGGCAGCTCGACCGTTTATTTCTGGACAGATGATCTGTGTGTTTGGCTGTGGGGGCGATCGCGATCGCAGCAAACGCCCACAGATGGGACGGATTGCGGCTGACCTTGCCGATCAGGTCTATGTCACCTCCGATAATCCCCGGACTGAGGATCCTCGACGCATCCTGGATGATATTCTGGCGGGGATTCCAGAGCGCGTCCAGCCTGTGGTGATTGGCGATCGCGCTGCAGCTATCCGCACTGCCATCCTGCAAGCTCAACCGGGTGATGGCGTGTTACTCGCAGGCAAAGGGCATGAGGATTACCAGATTCTTGGTACTGAGAAAATTCACTTCGATGACCGAGAACAAGCTCGAAACGCATTAAGCGAAAAGCTGACAAGAAGCCTTAATTTAGACTAAGCTTTAGGGGATTTCTAACCGCCATGCATCCTTTAGCGCTTCGGGGTTCATTATCTATTCGTTACCTCCCCACTGCCCATGATGAATTCAACCTCGATGCCGTCGGATGTCTCCTCTCTCTACGAGCTGGCTTTCAGCTATGAGTCGCCCTTGTCCACGCTGCAAGTGAGTCCTGCAACGCTTAAATTCATTAGCGATTCGCTGATCGGACTACTGATTGAACATGAAGTTCCGGCAATTATTTGGGTAAAGCTACCGCGCGCAGGTGTTTGGCGGACAGAGCTGGAACGCTACGCCAGCCTGGATGAGCTTCCCAAAGCGCTTTATCTGTTTGACACGCAGCGTGAGGAGGCAGACGAGTCGGACGAGGCCGGTGCCGTAAAACAAATCGATGCAGATTCTCCGATCGCCTCCAGTAGTAAGATGCCGGACTCGTTATCGGATCAAGCACCCGTGTTCTCGGTCACGCTGCCACCCAATAGCCCATTGCGACGGGAGTATTTCTTAATCGTTTGGTCGGCGTCGTTTCAGGGTGGCGTGTTTGCTCATCGACCGCGATCGCTACAGCCTGCAAAGGCGATCGACCCTGCCGTTGGACTGACACCCGTTTCCCCAGAACAGATGCCGACCTACGGACAACCCTCGCCGCTGGTGGGTGCTCCTTCAGATCGGAAGCAACTTTTGCTAGCGGTATGTACGTTTGACTCAGAGTTGATTCAGCAGGTGTTACAGGCACTCGAATCCGCGATCGCCGCCATGCAGCCATCAAATAGTGGAGAGCGTGCGGCTCCCACACCGACAGACCCTATCTCAACTGCAAGTAGCGTGGTTACTCACTGGAAACGTGCGTTAGCGGATCTGCCTGCAGCGTCTCCCAGTTTGCCGTTGCTTAGACAGTTGTTCACCAGGCACTTGCAACAGCAAGAGGAACTCTGGCAGCGAGGTTCTACCTATCGCAAACAAGCAGAGCAGGTGGAATCTCTGCATCTGCAGAAGGAGGAATTGCTGAATACGCTGCGGATGAAAGATGACTTTTTGAACAACGTTGGGCAAGAGCTGCGCACGCCGCTGACGACAATTAAGACCGCCCTGACGCTGCTGAGTTCTCCAAACCTTAAGCCACCCCAGCGGCAACGCTACATGGATTTGATTACCCGGGAGTGCGATCGCCAAAGCTCGTTGATTACCAGCCTGCTGGATCTGGTTCAGCTTCAGTCTGTTGATCAAACTGCACTTCCCCCATTGCGTCTGAGTGAAATTGTGCCAGGAGTGGTCAGCACCTATCAGCCTGTGGCAGAAGAAGGAGGAGTTCAGCTTGCGTACACCGTGCCAGAGGATTTGCCCCCGGTCGCCTGCATGGCCAACTGGCTGAAGCAAATTGTGATCAACTTACTGCAAAACGGCATTAAGTTCACGCCTAAAGGTGGGCAGGTGCGCGTATTTGCCAGGCAACAGGGTGATTATGTCCAGCTAGAAGTGCGTGATACCGGTATCGGCATTGCCCCCAGTGAAATCCCCAAAATCTTCGATCGCTTCTATCGCATTCGACAAGTCCCTGATGACTCCAGCGGAGTAGGATTGGGGCTGACCATTGTCCAGCAACTGCTTCTCCACTGCGGCGGCTCCATTTCAGTTAAGAGTAAAGTGGGCGAAGGCTCCACCTTCAACGTTTTGCTGCCCATCCATCACAACACTGGAGAACCGGATGCATTTGACAGTTAGAGGAGATAGCAGGCAGGACGCGGAATAAGAGGACGTGGAGAACGGGAGACGCGGAGAGATGAAATGGCATCGAGATTCCCCGCGTCCTCCCTGTCCCCAACAACCCTACGTCCGCAACTCAGGGCTGAAATGCTCTGGCATCAAGCCGGAAAGCAACGTATTCAGTTGACGCGACTCCTCATCGGACAGCGGGGCAAGTACCTCAGCTTCGACGGCATGTGCTAATTGAAGCGTTTGTTCAGCCACGTCCCGTCCGCGATCGGTCAGATTAATGGTTTTTACACGGCGATCGCTAGGATTCAAAGTCCGCTCTACCAATCCCAAACGCTCAAGATGATCAATTAGATGCACCATTGGAGCGCGATCGGTTTTTGTGTGCTGTCCCAGTTCAACTTGAGACAGCGGCCCCCAGTGAGTCAGCAAAAACAGAATTCGGAAGTGCTTCGGTTGAATCTCAAAGCGCGTTAACCGTTCGTTAAATTGGTGAGTCAGTTTCTCTGCCAGCTTAATGATCAGCACACTGGTCGTGTTTGCTGCCACTGGATGCAATGGCAACGGTCTCGGTTGATCGTGGGAGTGCTGGTTCAATCGAGGGGTAGCGAGTGCTTTGTCAGCGTTGTTAAGATTATAGATTGTTTATATTTTAAACAATTTGACATTTAAATAAATTAATGATTAAACTATCCTGGTCTCTGCTCCGTGAGCGGAATGACGTAAGACACTTTTAGGACATTCTTGAAGTCATAGATCAGGTAAGGGGTTGAAGCCCCTCGGTTAGGACTTACACAACCCACATGAAGCGATCGTTCGATTTTCCCCTGCAGCATCAAATTTCTCGTCGTACCTTGCTCAAACTAGCGGGTGTCAGTACCTTCGGCGGAGTTCTGGGTTACTCTCGCTTTGCCAAACCTCAACCCACAGTTTTCCAACAGGACTCTCTGAGCCTGCCCAATCAGGTGAGTCATCCCAAACGTGTTGTGATTATTGGGGGTGGACTGGCTGGGTTGGCTTGTGCCTATGAACTGAGTCAGCGCGGTTTTCAGGTGACTCTGCTGGAGCGGGCGGCCCAGTTGGGGGCAAGATTGCCAGTTGGTCG
>JAAUSG010000235.1 GCA_012034055.1 Leptolyngbyaceae cyanobacterium RU_5_1
TAGTGTGTTCGTCTTGGCGGTGTTGCCCTCCCTGTCCTGCGGATTCGGTCAGACAACCCGCCAAAACTCACGCGTCTTTCATCCCGACGCTCACCTTTCAGGTAGAGCGCGGGGCTTCCCGTCTAAGGAGATTTCCAGGAAAGAAACTACCAAAAAATCCTGGTAAAGACGAACGGCCGTTCGTTCCTCCAGGGGTAAAATCTTTCTCAGAAATCGCCTAAGAGCTAAACCTTGTCCACGTCCAGACCTGGAGTTTTTCTGAAGGGAAAGCTACAGATTCCGAGCTGGACGTGGTTTCGTAGATTCCCTAATGTCACTTTGAAGTTACGGATCCAAGCAAAGAATTTGAATATCGGTAAAGCAGGTGATTAGGCTATCGGCTTGGCTGAGATGGGTCATCTGAGTCCATCCCCACGAAACTCCTACGCAACCTCTTGCTTTGGCGGCGTGTGCCATTTCAATATCTGCGGTTGAATCTCCGATCGCCAACGCCTGATCAGGACTGATCTCCAGCTTTTCACACGCATGGCGAAATAGCTCAGGGTTAGGTTTGCTGAGGCTGGCATCCGACCCGATCGCGACTTGTACCAGCGCATTTAATTGATACCGCTCAACAAAGTCCTGCACATTCTCCGTCGTGTCCATGAGAGGATACCGACTTTGACACCTGCCGTAGCCAGGGCTTGCAAAACCTCCAACGCCCCCTCAAACAACGGAGTGCTATCTGCCTTCCGTTTTAGGAGTTGGTCTGCCTCGGCAAACTGCGATCGCACAATCGCGATCGCTTCAATCCATCCCCGTCCTGTTTCTGCCACATAAGCAGCGGCAGCAATTTCATTCTCTAGTCGAGTACCGACAGCAAGCAGCCCCTCTGGGTTGAGTTGATGCCCTTCCAGTCCAAACGCCATCAACAACGGATCTTGGACTCCTGGAATTTGGGCATCAATCAGGCGAACACGTCTTCGACCCAAACTTCGTAAAAAATTCTGAGAATCCGCTAAAGTACCATCTTTGTCAAAAAGAACTGCCTGAACGTTCTCAAACCGAACAGTTCCACACTGAATTGTTGCCAAGGCTCCACTCCATGCCTGACGGGCAATAAAAAAGAGGGGAATCCCTCTTGAGTGATGATATGACCTAAGTGAGATCACGCCGTTTAGACTTAGGTGATTGCTACACGAGAAAATACCCAGCAATTATAGCGTGAGCAATGCCCACGCTACCGGCGATTTCTGCATCTGGTAATTTCTTACTCAGAAATCTCCTTAGAGGGTATTTATTAACCTATCAATAATCTAATTAGACTACTCCTCTATGGCAGAAGGGAGTTCTTCAATTTCCTCAGAGGGTAGAGGAAGTTCAGAACTAGAACCATTTAAGTTTTGCTGCTGCTTCGCCATCATCTGTTCACGGTATCTAGCCGCCATTTCCTCTGCCTTGTCATAGACAACTTGAGGATTCTTCACCATATCTCCAGGCTCTGGTTCTAGCTGCTTCGTCGAAAGGGAGATGCGACCTCGCTCTGCATCCAGATCAATAATCATCACCTTCAACTCATCATTGACGTTGAAGACGCTATGCGGTGTATCAATGTGGTCATGAGAAATTTCAGAAATGTGCAGTAGGCCACTCACACCACCAATGTCGATAAACGCGCCATAGGGCTTGATTCCACGCACAGTGCCGATCACAACCTCGCCCACTTCTAAGCGGTTCATCTTGCGCTCAACCAGCGCCCGACGATGGCTAAGAACCAGGCGATTCCGCTCTTCATCTACTTCCAAAAACTTTAGCGGTAGCTCTTCACCAACCAACTCCTCCTTAGGCTTGCGAGTGCTAATGTGAGAACCCGGAATAAAACCTCGCAATCCCTCAATTCGCACCAGCGCACCGCCTCGATTAGTCGCAAATACGATAGAGCGAACAGTAGCGTCTTCTGCTTGAAGCTGGCGAACTCGTTCCCAGGCACGCATGTATTCGATGCGACGGATTGAAAGGGTGAGCTGCCCATCCTCGTTTTCATCTGCTAAAATGAAAAATTCACGCGTCTCATTCGACTGCAGCACTTCCTCAGGTGCATCAATCCGATTAATTGACATCTCCTGAATTGGAATGTAAGCAGCCGTCTTCGCACCGATGTCAATCAGAGCACCCCTTGGTTCCAGGCTGAACACAGTTCCGGCAACAACATCACCAGGACTGAAGTGGTAATCGTATTTATCGAGTAAGGCAGCAAAATCCTCGTGGGTAAAGCCAACGTCTAATGTTATTGTGTCCTGATTGACCATGCGAATCGTTTCCTAATAATTCTCTCCGTAAGTTTCCTCCTGTCGATGTATTCGCACGCCAGACCTGTGCTGCTACACCTGTGAGATCCCCCACTCCATTGTAGAAGATCTTTCTATCTATTGAAGTCTGTTAAAGGCTCAGAAGAACTATAATAACTCAACTAAGTTACCCGAGTGTATTTCTCTCAGGTTTCAAATGGAATACTAAAACCTGCTACTTGAAACCTGGTTCTCTCGTTGAAATTTCGTAGCTACTTAGGTGGCAGACACAGCGTGGTAGGAGTTCCCATCTGATTCAGCCGCCGGGTCAGAGTCCATATGCTCTATTATTTGCTCCCCTGTTGTCTGCTCCCCATTTTGAATTTCAGGATTGGTGCTTTGTAAGTGATTAAGGGTATTGACAAAGTCCCGAATGCCCTGAAACTTTTGGTAAACAGAGGCGAAACGAATATAGGCAACTTCATTGAGAGTACGCAGGCTTTGTAGAACAAGTTCACCGATTTCACTGCTGGTGACTTCACGGGTAGCCCGTTGCTGTAGCTCAGCTTCTATCTCGTCTACCAAATTTTCCATTTGAGCTGTAGAAATTCCGGTTTTTTCACAGGCTCGATCAATTCCGCGCAGCAGCTTATAACGATCGAAGGATTCGCGATCGCCATTCCGCTTAATTACAGTAATTGGGACAAACTCAATGCGCTCGTAGGTTGTAAAGCGACGGGTACACTTCAGGCACTCACGTCGCCGCCGCACACTTTGACCCGACTCTGCTGAACGCGATTCAAGAACCCGATTATCGCTGTGCTGACAGAAAGGGCACCGCATGGTGATACATACTCCGGTCGAAGGAAACAAAGGTGTAAAGAAGCCGAGTTCAGGATTTTCTGATTTTTTTGCCTTTTACGTAGTGTGGAGCGTTATTCTTTAGATTATGACCGATTTGCTCTAACAGCTCTAACTATTTTTCCTGGTTATAGCTATAAAGGTTGCTCGGTGTAGTTCGTTATTTATTTTGAGGAATGGGTGGGTAAATTGGTTAACCTGCAACTGCTGAATATGGGGACTGAGGAGTTATAACCCACTGCACAGTGGGTAACCATGTTGTTAAGGAGAAATCAATAAGCGTTAATTCTTAGGGGTAAAACATTGCAATCTTTATGGGTTGGCTGATTACGATGAAGTAGCTATGTTGATATAGGTTCTCTGTCTGGATTACATGCGGATTTTCATTGGAATCCTGATAGAGCATAGCCAGACAAGAAATGACATGATAGCTCAGAAGTTATTTCAGCAGCGCTGGGGTGCATGACGAGCCAACAGTCCACTTGTTCTAAGTGCGATAGTGGGTATACAGGTTGTAAACGAACTGGGTGCTATCCAAGTATCAGAGCGGCTGCAGAGCAAATTGTTTTCACGATTTAGCCTATAAACTTCCTGTGTAGCCAGAGGATGATTGATTCAACTGCCTTTGTAGCAGGAGAGCGGTTCATGAAGGTCCAGCCGAATAACAGACCAAAGATTCTGGTGGTGGATGATGAACCAGATAATTTGGACTTGCTTTACCGCACCTTCTATCGTGAATTTAAGGTACTGAGGGCTGAAAGCGGTCCAAGTGCGTTGGAGATTCTGTCTAAGGAAGGCGATGTCGCGGTGATCATTTCGGATCAACGCATGCCGTTGATGAGTGGAACGGAGTTCTTGAGCCTGACCGCTAGCCAGTACCCAGACATTATTCGGATTATTTTGACGGGTTACACCGATGTTGAAGATCTGGTGGAGGCGATTAACTCCGGTAAGGTCTTCAAGTATGTCACCAAGCCTTGGGATGATGAAGAATTGAAGGCGGTGGTGCGTCAGGCAGTGGATACGCACAATGTGCTGAAGGCGCGGACGCGGGAGCTACGACGATCGCTGCGCCAGGAATCTCTGCTCAATGCGGTTACCAGTGCCATCCGCAGTGCTCTTAACTATCGTCAGATTTTGCAAACGATTGGGCAAACCGTGGGGCATATCTTTGAAGTCAGCTATTGCCAGGTTTGTTCGATTCAGGATGGGCGGATTGGTGAAGACGCTTATCTATATGTTGGCGGTCAGGATGATGATGTTTTTAACATCCTGATCAGTTTAGCCGAACCCTCCGCAGTGGACGGGTCGATCAGCATTGGACTGCCTTCGACGATGACCAGTCGGGTTCCAGATGCGCTGAAGCGTGCTTTAATCCGTACCGTGTGGCAAACCCAGGACATCCAGACGATTCACGATGTGGAAGCGGACGATCGCCTGCAAGGCGATGCTCCAGACATCGTACAGCGGCGGCAAGCGTACCAGGAATAAATATCAGCTCTAGCTTGATTGTGCCGCTCTGCTATCAGCAAGAACTGATTGCCATCCTGGCCTTGCACCAATGTGGACACCCCCGCCTCTGGCAAGACGACGAGGTTCATTTGCTAGAAATGGTGGCCGTTCAAGCCGCTCTGGCGCTTTCTCAGGCGCGGGCGTACGAGCAACTGCAAGCCCTGGCAAAACGAGAGGCACTGATTAACACGATCACGACTGCCATTCGCTCCAGCCTCGATCCCCAGGAGATTTTTGCGGCTATCACGCAGCAGCTTGGACAGGTGCTGCACACCGATGGCTGTGCGCTCTCATTGTGGGCAGAGGGTGACGAATTTGTGCAATGTGTGGGACTCTATGATGCGTCCCAGCCTGGACAGACGGTGGCGTTAACGTCGGAAGATCCGAAAGCTGAGGGAATCAATCGAGTGTCCAGGCTTTACGACGAACACCTGATTGATTTGGAGGAAGACATTAGTCGGCCATTGCCGAAGTCGTTGGTGCCAATTGACCGGAACCCGGTGCTGACGCAACTGATGCTCACAAAGCAGCCCGTGATTCTAAACGATCTGGCACTTTATCCAGAGATGAATTTGGCAGAGCAACCGGTTCGGCATCCGGCACGCGCCTTATTGGTAGTCCCGTTGCTGTCGGATGGCAATATCATTGGCAGCATTTCCCTGCGTCAAAATCACCATGCTCGACATTGGCAGCTATCAGAAATTGAGCTGGCGCAGGCGGTGGCCGCTCAGGCCGCGATCGCCGTTCAGCAAGCCCGTTTGTATCAGAAAACCCGTCAGCAGGCAGAGCAGTTGCTGGCGTTAGACCGGCAAAAAACTGAATTTTTTCAGAACATCTCCCACGAATTCCGGACTCCGCTGACGCTGACGATCGGACCTCTAGAAGCGGCCGTTGCTAAAGATCAGGGACTCTCCTATGACCAGTCCATTATTGCCCTGCGCAACTCTCGCCGCTTGTTGCGGCTGGTGAATCAACTGTTGGATCTGCAGCGATTGGATGCCAGACGGATGCAGCCGAGCTTTCGTCCCTGCGATTTAGTCAATTTTGTCAATCAAACAGTTGATTCCTTTCGGCTTTACTGTGAACGCAAGGGCATTCGGCTGATCACGCATCTAGAGCCGTGTCCACTGGTTTATCTTGACCTGGAAAAATTCGATAAGGTGCTCTACAACTTGCTGTCGAATGCGATGAAATTTACCCCTGCTGGCGGCAGCATTACAGTGACCCTGCAACCGGCTGGAGATCACTGTCTGCTCAAAATTATTGACACCGGGATTGGCATTCGTCCCGATCAAATTCCCCACTTATTTGAGCGCTTCCGGCAGGCGGAGGGGTCTGCAAATCGCAGTTATGAGGGCAGTGGTTTGGGGTTAGCACTGGTCAAGGAGCTGGTTGAGCTGCACGGGGGACAAATTTCGGTTGAATCTGCCTATGGAGGAGGCTCTACTTTTACGGTCTGGATTCGCGAAGGGGTTTCCCATTTGCCACCGCAGCAGGTGATTGATGTGCAGGCGGAATTGCAGTTGAATCGAGCCGCGATCGAGCTAGCCCATATTGAAACCGAGTTGCAGGATGAGGATGGCTTGCTCAACGCGGAATCGAATCAGGATGAGGCGATCGATATCCCAGCGGCTGATCCTAAAGCCCCGCAAATTTTGATCGTGGATGATAATCCAGACGTGCGGACGTACATTTCTGGAATTTTGCGAGAGAAAGGCTATCGCGTTTGGACAGCTCGCAACGGCTCCGAAGGGTTCAAATCGGCACAGGCGTATCATCCCCACCTGATTGTGACTGACTTGATGATGCCGCTGGTCTCTGGGATCGACATGATTCGGATGATCCGGGAAGAGGAAGACCTGCGGGGCACGCCAATTATTCTACTGACGGCAAAAGTGGATGAAGATACGCGGATTGAAGGAGCCGAACGGGGAGCAGATGCGTATCTGTCCAAACCCTTTAACGATCGCGAACTGCTGGCCGAAGTGCGCAACCTGCTGGCGCTAAAAGCAAATGAGCAGCGGGTGGCAGAACTGAACACCTACTTAACGGAATCGGTGCTGAAGCGATTTTGCCGCCATCCTTGGTCGTCCGGGCCGCCAAGGGAGAACTGGTGCTGGATTTGCGTCCAGAACCCCGGTTGGTCACAGTGCTGTTTAGCGACATTGTTGGGTTTACGCAGCTCTCCAACACACTGCGATCGCGCCGGGTTGCCGAACTGCTCAACGAATACCTGGCAGAAATGACTCGGATTGTGTTCGACAACGGGGGCACCATCGATAAGTTCATGGGCGATGCGATTCTGGCGCTGTTCGGAGCACCAGAGGAGGCAAACCCGAACGAGCAGGTGCGCCGCGCCGTGGATGCCGCTCGTCAAATGCGGCGATCGCTGGAAGCGCTGAATCGAGGCTGGCAAGAGCAGGGAATTGAGCAGGTGCAGTTTCGCTGCGGTATTCACCAGGGAACAGCGGTGGTCGGGATGTTTGGGTCGCGGGAGCGATCGGACTATACCGCGATCGGTCCCAGCGTCAACATTGCGGCTCGTATCCAGGAAGCCGCCGATCCCGACTGCATTCTAGTTTCGGCTGCCGTCGCCGACTATTTGGGTGAAGACGAAATCGTTAAATTCAGCCCATTGAAGCTGAAGGGTGTAGATGAAACGGTTTTGACGTTTGCCGTCAAGCCGGAACGGGATGTGCATTAGAGACGCGATTCATTGGTAGAGACGCGATTAATCGCGTCTCTACGCGGAATTCAATATTGAAATGGGCATGTAGCAAATTGAACGGTTGCTGTAAAATTTACCGGAGGATTGGGCGAGTACACTGTAAGGATCTGCTACGGTCTTTATGGAGTCAATCTGCGATGAACGTGAATTGGAGGTTTGCGGGGGTGCCTGTCCTGGCGATCGCCCTGCTGAATCTATCTGCAGCTAAAGCCGTCTCAGAACCAGGACTAAACGGAAGCTATGCCGGGGTTCCAGTTGATGTTGGCAATCTGGTCACAAATTCTGGGGTCGCCCCCACATCTGAGAATGTCGTGGGCACAGTGGTCAAAGAAGCGCTCAGGTTACCTGGTTTTACGTCCACTGCTAATCAGACGGGTTCAGCTCCATCCAGCAATGGAGGCGTCCAGTTTCAGGGCCGCTATGACCTTCCCAATTCGCCGTTGTCCGTGAGAGGGTCGCTGTATGTCGGCGATCGCGCCAGAGCCGTTATGCCTGCGGTGACGTATGATGTTCCCGTTGCCAAAAACACCAATGTTTATGCCGGGGCAGGCGTCTCGTTCGTCAAGGCTGCGGCTGGAAAATCCACTCCATTGGGGAGCCAAACAGGAGTCATGATTACAACGGGTGTTGAGTCAGAAATTTCCAAAGGCGTGATTGTTTATGGCGATGCTAAGTGGCTACCGGGCAATCAGGGTTCGGTTAATGAGCCAATTCGGTATCAGCTTGGGGTAGGGCACCGTTTTTAATGTTCTCATTGACCGAATTCCCTCAAGGCGTCTATCCTTGCTGTCAAAGCAGCTAATAGCTATTCAATGACGGTGTGGTATGAGGCAATACTTCTCGGTTAGTGTTGTCAATCCAGAGATCCCCCCAACCCCCCCTTCACAAGGGGGGGCTTTCAAGCCAACACTCGATCGGGAATTCCCCCTTTTTAAGGGGGGGCTAAGGGGGGAGAGCGCAGAGCGCACGCTTCGCGAACGATGCAGAGTCTTCAAATCCTT
>JAAUSG010000236.1 GCA_012034055.1 Leptolyngbyaceae cyanobacterium RU_5_1
ATCGTCAGTTCCAGATGTAGAAGCGATCGCTGTAGAGGTGATCGGTACAGAGGGCGCGAAGCAAATCGCACAGACCCAGTGGTCATGTCCCTGCAGGTTTTCAAGCATTCTCCAGTGCGAACATTCCACAATCGGATCGTTTTGGCATCAATCCCACAACTAGCCAGAGTTTGACCATCTGGACTAAACGCAACAGCAATCATCCAATCACTCTGCCCCTGGAGCGTTCGGATGCATTGACCAGTTGCAATATTCCACAGCTTCACCGTGCCGTCGGCGCTACCACTGGCCAGCATTTTGCCGGTACGGCTAAAGGCAACGGAACAAACCCAGTTCATGTGTCCCTGGAGCGTCAGCAGTTTCTGATGATCGGCAACTCGCCAGAGGTGAATTTCCCCGGCAGAGTCACCCGCCGCTAACAGGTGCGCATCGGGACTGAAGGCCACGCACCAAACCTCTGCTAAGGATTCAAAAAATACCGATCGCGCCAGATCCGCATTGGTGAAATTAGCCTGGTGCAGATTCACCTCTTGCAAATAGGCTTGCCACACCGCCAGGTTGGAAAAGTCAAAGCCCGTCAGATCTACGTCGAGGTAGCAAAGCAAATTCAGCAGATTGCCTGCTCCGTAGTTTGGAATCGGGGCTAGGGGCTGGGGACTGGGGGCTAGAGGAGCCGCTGAGGGAAATTGGGGGAAGCGCAAGCGGGATAGAAGTGTTTGAACGTGTTGGGCGATCGCGTCCTTGGAACCCATTTCAGCTTGCAACCGTTCGGCGATCGGCTGCAAAATCAATCGCGCCTGGTTGTCTCGGATGTAATCTTTGGCGGTGGCTTTGAGCAGAGCGTGGGAAGTGAGAAGTGAGAAGTGAGAAGTGAGAAGTGAGAAGTCTTCTCGACGCTCCACTCTCAATTCCTCATTCTGTATTCTCCATTCTTCATTCTTCATTCTCAATTCCTCACCCACTTTCTCAATCAACTTCTCCGTCACATACTCCATGACAACGGGTTGTTGGGTAAATCCTGTCGGGCTAGTTTCAATTAGAAATCGATGCTTGAGAGCGCGTAGTGTTCCTGGCAACTTTTGCCTGGAGATAGGAGACAGCACATCATCTCTTAACTCGGTAAACGAGGTCACTTCGCGATTGATTGCTAACCAATACATCACCTCTTTCTCAACCTCAAAGAGGCGATTGAATTGACGATCAAGGAGATCTCGAATATCGTCAAACACAAACGTCCCTAAAACCGTTAAAAACTCAGAAATGTTGTTGTTAAATAACTCTTGAATAATCGCAGCAACCATCTTCAACGCCAATGGATTGCCAGCGTAGTGGTGAACTAAGGTTTGCCATTCTGCATCAGACGCGGAGAAGGTTCCTTTGAGCGCAAATAGCCGCTGGCTTTCGGTTTGGTTCAGTCCATTAATCTGCAGCGATCGCACCGGTAGGGTCAATCCTTCCTTCCAGGCGAGCTCGTCTGGTTTTTCGCGGCTGGTCAAGATCACACACCCCTGATGAGGCAAATCACACAACTGCTCTAAGAATTCAACATATCCCTCACAGTCTTGATGTTGATAATTTGAACCGGCACGATCAGGCTCATTGGATCCGTTACTGCAAGGCAACACCGATTCAGCATTGTCTAGAATCACCAGGCAACGATGTTTGCGTAGATAGTCCATCAAGCGTTGAATGCGACCCCTTAAATCTGGAGGTACGGTCGTGTCCGTTTCCTGCCCATCCGAAAGGAACTGAATCAGACTGACCAGCAGATCCATGACTGGGGGCGCATTGCGCAGCGATCGCCAGACTACATATTGAAAGGGGCTAGGGGTGAGGGAGGAAGAGGACGCGGAGAGGGGAAGACGCGGGGACGCGGTGAGTTTCTCAGTCTCCGTGTCCCCGTGTCTCCGTGTCCCCATGTCCCCTGCATTCTCCGCGTCCCCGCGTCCCCGCGTCCCCGCGTCCTCCGGTTGCCTGTTCCCTGATAGCTGTCGCGCTAACACCACTGCCAGTGAGGTTTTACCAATGCCGCCCATCCCCAACAGGGCAACTAAGCGGCAACGGTCTGCAACAATCCATTGCTGCAATGTTGCTAGCTCGTCGCGGCGTCCGGTAAAGCTGGAGGCATCTGGAGCATCGCCCAAATCAATGCGATCGCTGTGAGTCGGTAGATCGGGTTGCTTACGGGGCAAGAGATGCTGCTGGGCCCAACGCCTGAGCACAGACTGGAAGTTACTTTTAGTTACCTTCTCTCCCAAAACATTGGAAAGTAACCCCCACAAATGAGCACCCACATTCCGGATGTGATCGGGTGCGTAGCCGAACTGGGCCGCAATTCGCTCATACGTCCAATCATCCCAGGCATGACGAAACACCAACTCTTGCGTATCGTTGAGAGTTTCGTGACCCAGAACACCATCCAAGATTGTCAGCGCTTCTTCAATTGTCATGGTTAGAACACCCGGTAGAACCATAATGGGGGATATTTACGTTGCTGTAGTCTTCACGCTGTAGCGGTAACGTTCCTGAAACAAAGAAAAACCGTGTGCAATAGGTTTGAGAGGTGAGGGGTATAGCAATTTTCAGTTAAGTGCAGTACGTCTTTGGTTGTGGAAGGGGCTAGGGGCTAGGGGCTGGGATGGACTTCATCAACACCTGTGAATTTAGTCTAGCCAAGGCTCGTTGACAGCGTGCTCACCTGTTTACGTGAGGTTTAAAAGCTAAAACTGTTCGATACTGGATAGTTAAGCAACCTTTGATTGGGGTCTGGCAACCCAAGGCGATCGACTTAAACCACGTCCAGCTCGGAATCTGTAGCTTTCCCTTCAGAAAAACTCCAGGTCTGGACGTGAACAAGGTTTAATTTCCCACAAAACCGGAAAACGTGATCTGACTCTGTAGTTTCAGAGTGATCCAGTGAGGTTTCCTTACACCCTGTTGTTATTTTTCCTCACCGCCAAATCAGATGGGATTGGTTAAAGTTTAGATAAAGCGAATTGAAATTGCCGGATGAGCCATTCGACCCAACCTAACGAACGCTCCCACAGAATTTATTCGCTGATGCCAGGAACCACCATTACCCATTACCCGTTACCCATTACCTATACACCCTGCTTGGGTTAATTGTTGCATAAGCGCGATCGCACTTCTGACAGTAACCATTTGATACTCGTTCAATAAAGCCCCTTCTAACACAACCCATGAACAGTTCAAATCGCCCCCCTAATTTTCTTCAAGCTGTACTTGAAAGTTTTGTTGATGGCATTCTTGTTTTAACTGAACAAAAAGAACTCCTTTATGCCAACGCAACTGCTCAACAGCTCTGCCAACGATTAGCAGGTAGCAGCAACGCTGTTCCCAGAGAGGTTTGGCAGGTTTGCGAAGCGCTGATTGAAAGCCGTGAGCTGTACCCAAATCAGCTCCTGGTGATAGAGTCCGAAATTGAGCATGAGGAGATCAACCTTCGCATTCGAGCGCAATGGCTGACATTTGAGACCGTCAAGCGCCCCTGCCTATTGGTTCGATTGCAAGATCAAAACCAGGCAATTCAGGGGTTAGCGATCGCCGAAGCCCAAACCTGGGGATTAACCGATCGCGAAGCCCAAGTCTGGATGCTGCGTCGCTCCGGTTGGAGCCGTAAGCAGATTGCCGGAGAGCTTTTCATCGCCCTGGATACAGTCAAAAAACACTTGAGAAACATTCAAATGAAACGTCAAACCCATGTAGACGAGGAAGATTGGCAATTGAATCAGAAATCCCTCTGCACGGCTTGAATGTGGGCATTGCTGATTCTGGGTATGAAAAAGGTGCTGTATGCTCGAAACTTCGTTTCGATTCATACTGCTTTTCAGCAACGCTTGAATGTGAGGTGTGAGGTGTGAGGTGTGAGGAGATGAAGAGATAGAAGGATGAGGAAGATGAAGGATGATGAGGCTCTAAGCCAGCTCAAAACATTCCGCACGGGTGAGACGAATTTGCGCCAATGCATAAATGATTGGAATGATGCGTCCATAGTTCGTAGAGATCGATCGCCAGCCTAAGTCAGCGAAAAACCAGACCCAGAGTGCTGGCCCCAGACAGGCAAACACGCTGCGGACGGCGGTATAGCGTGCGGCTGTAATCGCCATTCCGCGACGGGCTGTTTGGGCAACGAAGTAGTGCTGGAACTGGGTTGCGATCGCCCCGCCCACTACGGCTGCCTGTTGAGCAACCTGATACCGAGCGGCATAGATGGCGAACTGGTGAGCGATCGACTGCAGCAAAACAGGACGCAGAACCGAGGTGATCGTTAAAGCCGCTCCTCCCTTCAATACCAGGCTCATGGGGTCTTGCTGAACGGCAAGCGGCAGTTGTGGCAGGAGCTGAGATTTCGTCAATGAATGCTTGAGCTGAACGGTAAATTTTCCCTGTTCGGAGGCAGGCAGGTGTTTCCAGGCCCGTCCTAGCAGTTCCAAAAACACCTCTGCTTCCAAATCCACTGTGGACATTGATCCTTTGTAGGGCAACCTCAAATGCCGACAGACCTGAATTAAGATTTGGCGGTAGGTGAGTCGGTCGGTTTTGCGGTTTAGAACCGTGATCCCATCAGCCGCCAGGAACCGAAACCGCTCCTCCAACGCATCTAGCCAGGCTTCCCGATCCTGGCTCTGAATATCCAGCGGATCGGGAGTTTGGAAGTAGTCCAATGGATTAAACCGGCGACGAAACAGAATTTCCGTCAAATCCTGCAGTTCTTGATCAGTTGCCAGTTCTAGGGCTGCTCTTAGTTCATCCACCTCAGTTCCTTGCCTCCCGCGATCGCCGTGCTTGAAATATTCTACTAAATGGCACCGAAGGATTGGTGCTCGATCAGAAACGACGCTGTGCCATGTGGAACCAGGATGGTTGAATCGGCTAACGATACATTGGCTTGAAATTCAATCTGAGCACCGCAGTTGATAAGATTTGTGATTGTGAATTGTGTCGTGGAATTCATCATCGATAAATGGTCGTCTTTTAAGTAAAGAATGGCAGCAATTTCATTACTAGGTCTCGGTTTTGCCAATAAACTCGCATTAAAGGCCACCAGGTAATAGGAGCGATCGAAGTGAGTCATACTGCCGTAGCCTGAATGATCCCGTTTCTCTAAAATCAGCCGTGGACGAACAGGTTCATCAGTGATGTCAATGGGGGCAAATGTTTTGTCTGCTTTGAGCAGATACGTTTTTTCCGCACTCTCTAGCCTGGAAACAACCGCACCGATTTCTTCTATGCTTTCTCGCAGCGCACAGTCTGCAAAGGTTTCGCCTGGATGTTTGCGTTTTCCACCGACCCCAAAGAAGCGAACGATTTGGGGTGATTGTTCTGGATCCTCTGATGTAGCTACGTTTGGGGAAACGCTGGGCGATCGCGCTAGCTCTCGTTTGGGGATCGAAAAAACGTGATACCCGTTCCACTTGAGAAAAAGTGCTGCTCCAGCGGGCATTGTCGAAGTAATTAAGTCGGATAGCCGCATTTCCACTGCCCTGATAACGGGCGACCGGTTCCCCCCCGTCGCGCCAGAATTAATTCAGCACTGATGCTCACGGCAATCTCTTCGGGAGTCAGGGCACCAATATCCAGCCCAATGGGTGCATAGATGGATTCCAGCGTGCTTCCTGGAATGCCTGTTTTTGCGATCGCCTGATACACCTGACACACCCGTTTTTCGCTGCCGATCATGCCAATATACTGGCAAGGCACCGCTCGTTTCAAGAGCGACTCCAGGGCCTCCAGGTCATATTGATAACTGCGTGTTACGAGGGCCGCATACAGTTGCGTGTGAGTGGCTAGCTGAACCATCGTTGCCGCAACGGGTTCTACAAAAATCTGCGCGGCTTGAGGATAGCGTTGAGGATTAGCCCACTCTGGGCGATCGTCCTGAATCACAATTTCAAACCCGATCCGGTGGGCGACCTTTGCCAACTGCTCCCCAACATGCCCTGCACCGACAATCAGCAGCGTTGGTGCAGGCTGCAGTGTTTCAACAAAGGCATGGGTTGGCGTGGGCAATGCCATTGGGTCAGCCAGGTAAGGAGAGTGTCCGGTATCAAAGGGAGTGACAAGGGTGGCAGGCTGTCCAGAGCGGAGGGTGTTCAGGATTTGGTGGACTAAAGCGATCGCGCCTGCGCCATCCCAGCGCTCTAACCAGACCTGCATTGTGCCACCACAAATTCCCTGCGTTTCTCGTTGCGGCGCACCCGATAAATCAAGCTCAACCCATTGCTTCTCGCCAGTTTCCAACACTGTCATGGCGTGTCGGATGACCTTGGCTTCCCCGGCTCCACCGCCAATAGTGTCGAAAGTACGACCATCGGCACCAATGATCATTTTTGCCCCAACTTCCCTGGGAACGGATCCTTTGGACTGAACAACCGTTGCCAGCACAGCAGATCCGTGTCGCAACACATCAGCAAGTTGGCGAAAGCAGCGAAGGGTCATGGGAGTATCAGAAAAATATCAATTCCAGAAATCCAACTGAATCCATCGGGCGTATTCCCTAACAAGAGGATTCAAACCGTTCCTCAATTAGCCCTTATTCTAGGTGAAGGCATTTCCAATGAGTCTTCAACACGCAACCTTGACTGAACCATTGACTGAACCATCTTCACGCACGTTTTCTGAGACACCGTTGGAGCAACTAGACCGGGCGATCGCGGAGTTGGGCGATCGCAAAGACGCCTGGGTGCAAGTGCCGATTCCGCAACGGATCGCTTACTTACGCCAGTGCATGGTCGGCGTCATGGCAGTGGCAGCACCCTGGGCGACGGCTGCCTGTGCTGCGAAAGGAATTGATCCAACTTCCTCGTTGGCAGGGGAAGAGTGGATTGCCGGACCTCTGGCCGTCCTGCTCAACCTGCGCATGTTGATCCACAGCCTGAACGCGAACGGACAACCCGAACCTGTGTCCCGTTCCACCCAACCGAATGGACAGGTTATTGCCCAGGTCTTTCCAGACAATCTAGCCGACCAACTCCTGTGGCTCGGTTTCAAAGGGGAAGTTTGGGTCGAGCCGGGTCAGCCAGCAACCCAGGGACTGGTCTATCGCCAGAAGTCGGCAACGGGCAACGTCTCACTGGTGCTGGGAGCGGGGAATATCAATGCCATCTCGGCAATGGACACCCTCTACAAGCTGTTTGCTGAAGACGAGGTTGTGCTGCTGAAAATGAATCCCGTCAATGCTTATGTGGGTGAATTTCTCGAGAAAGCGTTTCAGCCCTTAATTGCAGACGGCTTTTTCAACGTGGTTTACGGAGGAGCCGAGGTAGGACGTTACCTTTGCCAGCATCCAGGAATTGCAACTATTCACATCACAGGAGCACAACAGACCCACGATGCGATCGTTTGGGGCAGCTCACCTGCAGAGCAACAGCAGCGCCAGGCGACCCATGCTCCCCTGGTGGACAAGCCGATTACCTCTGAGCTGGGTTGTGTCACCCCCATCCTGATTGTGCCGGGCGACTGGTCAGCCGCAGACCTCGCCTTCCAGGCTCGTCACGTAGCCAGCATGGTGGCACACAATGCCAGCTTCAACTGTGTTGCCGCTAAAGTGGTGGTCACGGCAACGGGCTGGAAACAGCGGGATGAATTCCTGAACCAGCTGCATCAAGAATTGGCGAAAACGCCCAGCCGCAAAGCTTACTATCCCGGTGCCAAACAGCGCTATCAAGCATTTCTAGACCGCTACCCGCAAGCGCAGGCATTGGGTGACACGCGCCGTGATGTTCCCTGGACCGTGATTCCCGATGTTCCCGCAGATGCCGCAGAGTATGCCTTGAACATCGAAGCCTTTTGTGGCGTGCTGGCAGAGGTGAGCCTGGACGCCTCAGATGCCACGGAGTTTTTGACCAAAGCAGTGGAATTTGCCAACGAATCTGTTTGGGGCAATTTGTCCTGTGCGCTGTTGATTGACGCAAAAACCCAAAAGCACTGTAGAGCAGAACTGGAAACGGCGATCGCCCAGCTTGACTACGGCGCGATCGGGGTCAACGTCTGGACGGGGATGAACTTTCTATTGTCTGCTGTTACGTGGGGTGCGTTCCCCGGCAATCTGTTAACAGATGTCCGTTCCGGCCGCGGCGTGGTTCACAACACCTACCTGTTTGAACATCCGCAAAAATCAGTCGTTCGTGCTCCCTTCCGCATTTTCCCGACGCCCATTTGGTTTGCCGACCACAAAAATCTGCTGCAGGTGGCGCAACGATTTGCTGCCTTTGAAGTCGCTCCCAGCGTAGGCAAGTTTTTAGGCGTAGTGTTGGCGGCCCTGAAGGGATAGGGAGAGGATTTTGGATTTTAGATTTTAGATTGCAGATTAGAAATTCTCCGCGTCTCCGCGT
>JAAUSG010000237.1 GCA_012034055.1 Leptolyngbyaceae cyanobacterium RU_5_1
AAGGGCAAGCTGCTAGACGGCGATCGCTCTATTTCAGATGCACTACAGTCGATTGTGCGATCCCTTTGGAACAACGATTGAGTACGCCTTAACACCAGAGTCGAGAAAATGTGTCAGTCAGTCAGCGCCGAAAACTAAAGGAATACCCGGCATACTCGTCTCCTTCATAGAGGACGATGAACCAGGTTTGCGGGTCAAAGGCGAGGGGATAGGCAACCACTGAACCTCCGGCTAGCATGTATTTCATCCCTGAACCTCGCGTTTGTGGCTCTCTCATTCCCCTGTCCCTCCGCAGTTGCTATTCAGACATCCGCCTAAAGGCGTAGTATCAAGTTTAGTGCAATTGTACTATATAAAGATTGAATTGCAATAGAGAACAGAGCGTTGGCTGTAAATTGCAACAAACCCGTGAGCTGGAGATGCCGTTAGAGGTTACGCTTTGTAGAAAGTGACAAGGCAGCTTATGCAGCACGATCGCAGGATCGCAGTGACGTTCCAGGATGTGGGGTTTGAAGCCGGTGGGCGATCGCTGCTCACCGATTTAACCTTCACGATCCAAGCCGGAGAATGCCTGGTTTTGTTGGGGCGGAGTGGCTCTGGTAAAACAACAACGATGAAGCTAATCAATCGGTTGCTGACACCAACCCGTGGAGTTGTGCAGGTTCAAGGCAAAGCAACCACAGATTGGGATGCAATTCAACTGCGACGCCAAATTGGCTACGTGATTCAAGAAACGGGATTGTTTCCCCACTTTACGATTGAGCAAAATGTGGGTCTGGTGCCAACGTTGCAAGGCTGGAATTCCAGGCAGATCAAAACCCGTGCCCACGAGTTACTGCATCTGGTTGGACTGAACCCTGCCCAGTTCGCCGATCGCTATCCCGATCAGCTTTCAGGTGGGCAGCGGCAACGGGTTGGGGTGGCACGGGCACTGGCAGCCGATCCACCAGTCCTGCTAATGGATGAACCGTTTGGAGCACTCGATCCCATTACTCGACTGGAGCTGCAACAGGAGTTTCGCCGCTTGCAACAGGAATTAGGCAAAACCGTGCTGTTAGTTACCCACGACATTCAGGAGGCGTTTGTGCTGGGATCGCGAATTGGACTGATGTGTGCGGGACAACTGGTGTTTTTGGGAACTCCAGAGGCGTTTGTGCAAGGCTCCGATGGAGCAGGTTCAACACCCCTTCATCCAGAGGCCCAGACTTTTCTCAAGACACTGCGGATAACGGAGGGGCTAGGAGTTGAATGATGGCACCCGTTTACAGCAGTTATTGTTTGAGTAAGCCACAACTTGGTAGCCTAAGCCGCACAGGGGAGGAGCGGTGGCGAAGTTGGGCAAAGCGCAGTTGCCCATCGTTGAAGCCTTGGTCACGGCTCAACGGATGCCCTCCTGGAAGAGTGGTGTGAACGCTTTGCCCAACAAACCGGAGTGGAGGTGAGTGTATCGACGATGCAACGGACTGTGTGCAGGCTCAAGTTAAGGAGCAATGGTTGCCGTCGAGGTGGGTGAATTGTCTGCCTGCTTCAGTCAGGATGAGTTCGGTGCTGCCAAATCCCAGTCTTTGGTGTTGTTGGGTTGACGTCCCGCTGTAACCATTTCAGCTTTTGCATCAGGTGCTGCTGGTTCAAAACGCAACACCATAATTTGCTCTGGACGTAAGCCTAAAGACTCGTAAGTACGTCCGTTGCGATCGCTAAATTCAACTTCAAATGCTGTGCCATTCGCTAATGTTTCAACTATCGTTCCAACTTGTCCCCGCCACAGATTGTACTGAGGTAGGTTAACCGTCAAAGTCCTCATGCACCACATCATCAATGAAAGCTTCACGTTCTTCCTCAGTCATCGCGTTCCAGTCAAGACCTCTCTCTTGAGCAACCAGCCTTGCTTTTTCGGCTCCGTAACGTGATAACGATTCCCATCTTCCCCACTGTTGGAGAAGTAAGAATCTGAACACCTCTACTCTGTTGCCCAACTGGCAACTGCTTAACAAGTTCAATAACCTGCTCATCACTCAAGATTAGTGTTGCCATCTTTCCTCCTTATAAATAAATGAGGTAAAACTCTGTGCCCTCCCACTTGTAAGCCAGATCAAAGTCATGACTGCTAACACATAGAACAGAGTTAAACCCATAGCGTTCTTCCCAAAAACAGCCAAAACAGCCATGCAATGTAATGAATGATCACGATCGCCCAAAACGCAGCTTGATAAGACTCTTTCTGACTTTTGTGGCGCAGCATTCGCTGGGCGATAAACCCGCCCAACCATCCACCTGCAATCTCACAAAGATGTAGCGTTTGTTCAGAAGTTCGCCAGTCCTTTCGTTTAGCGCGAGATTTATCATCAGCGTATAGGACGTAAGTCACTAAACTCATTACAGGATAAAGAACAAGTGGGAGGGGATTGCGCGTCGTCCATGTACAATGAGTAGCCCCAACCAAAGGCAGAAGTGACAACAAGACTACCTCAACTATCGGAAAGCTCAAAGCAATGGCATCAGAGGGTTTAGCGCAATTACTCAAAGACGCTGATTTGTTTCTTGCTCCCAAAATAAATGCGTTGCAAGCGCGAACTTTGTGATCCAGCAAGCCATCCTGCAAGTGCTTACTCCCATTTTTTGACCCAGGCTTTTCTGAGTCAAGCTATGGCAGCCGACCTCAACGTTCGGCGCACGGAGCGCTCCAGCAAGTGAAAACGATGGTGAAAGCGGGGTATCGGGTCGCGGTAGATGTGGATTTGGAGAAATTCTTCGATACCGTCAACCACGATGTTTTGATGTCTCGTGTTGCCCACAAAATAGCGATAAAGTGCTGTTGCGGCTCATCGGTCGTTACCTGCGGGCTGGAGTGCTAGTGGGAAGTAAGGTTGAACCGACTGACTGGGGGCCACCGCAAGGATCTCCCCTTTCACCTTTATTAGATCGAATGCGTAAACATTGGCGAATAGGTTTGATTCTAGTTGGTTTAGGACTGCTGCTCCTGGCTTACTTTCGCTTTTCTTCCCCTTCAACACCGTCATTCACAGCCCAGCCCGCTGCTGTGCCGTCATTACCCGCTTCGCCCGTGCCCGAAAGAGCACTGGAGTACAAGGTTCATACGTTGCCCCGCAGTGTGGTGCATACGTTGCTGATTCCGGCGCAAAGTAAATTTGTCATCACTCCGGCGCTATCTGACAAGGTGAATACCGTGGAGGAGCTTGCTCAAAGGTATGGGGCGATCGCGGCCCTGAATGGCGGCTTCTTTGATCCACAAAATCAAAAATCAACGTCGCCAGTTATCCTACAGGGCTACCAACTGGCAAAACCGGAGGACAACGAGCGCCTGATGAGTAATCCAGATCTGATTCCTTACCTGGACAAAATCCTCAACCGCACCGAGTTTCGTCGATATCGCTGTGGGCGAATCAGTCGCTACGATATTGTCTTGCGCCAGGCATTGCCACCCACGAACTGCCAATTAGAAGATGCGTTGGGAGGGGGTCCTCGTTTGCTTCCCAATACAACCCTGGTACAGGAAGGTTTTTTGGACTCCAGCAAGGGAACCATCACGCGCGACTCACTGGGGAGCAAACAGCCGAATGCGCGAACGGCGATCGGCATTACCTCTGACGGCAGTGTAATTTGGCTGATGGTGGCTCAAAAATCAAATGCTCCTACAGAGTCTGGAATGACCCTGCAAGAGCTAGCAGACTTTATGAAAACGCTGCGGATTGAGCAAGGAATGAACCTGGATGGAGGAAGTTCCTCTGCACTGTTTTACCAGGGCAAAACTATTTACGGAAAGGTTGATGAAGCAGGAAAATCAGTTCAACGACCGGTCAAATCAGCTCTATTGATTCAGTCCATTAAAAAACCAGGAGAATAGCCCCTGGTATAGTCCTTAATTCGGTTACAAGTTTGGGAACTTTGTTCTACTTCCCTGCACTTTTTACTGCGCTCCGGTAGCGTCCTCTTCACTACCGCTACCACCCGGCAGTACGATTACGACAACCCGTTCTGGATCGCCCAGAGCAACAACACCTTCTGGGAGTAAAAGCTGGCTAATGTGCAATGAGTCGCCAACATCCAGATCGGAGACGTTGACCTCAATGTAGTCTGGAATACTGCTGGGTGCGCACTTAACATGGAGCGAGGTGAGACTCGGATCAAGTCCACCACCACTCTGTTTAACCCCGATCGCCGTTCCCACAAAATGCAGTGGTACGTCTACTTCCAGGCTATCCTGGGCGGCGACCGCAAAAAAGCTGATATGGTAAGGAGTGTGCCGCCAGGGATGGGTTTGAACTTCCCGCAGCAGCGCCTTGCCATTCCAGGGGATATCAGGAATATTGACCTGAATCAGGGTGTTGTTAATGGAAGCTGCTTTCAGCAAAGTTTGAGCAGCCTTAGCATTCACGATCAATGAAACCGATTCAGCGCCTTGATGCCCATACAAAACGGCAGGAAGCTGACCAGAGCGACGGAGCGCATTGGGCTTGCTTCCGGCTGGACGAGTTTGACATTCAACTTTGAGTTCCATAGCAAATTTAGGGAGTAGGGAGTAGGGAGTAGGGGCTAGGGCTAGGGGCTAGGAGTTTTCTGACACCTGGCACCTAACACCGAATGCCCTTCTAAACTTCTAACGTTTGGTTGGCAACCTCTGTATTAGGAGTGCCATTCGTGTAAAGCAACGCGCGTTTGGGGCCGTGAATGGGATCTTCAACAATGATGGTTTGGTCGCGGCTAGCGCCAAGCGAGACGATCGCGATCGGCACCTCCATCAACTCAGCCAGAAACTTGAGGTAGTTCAAGGCCTGTTTCGGCAAATCGTCCAACGAGCGACAGTGAGCTGTGGACTGTTGCCAACCCGGAACGGTTTTGTAAATGGGCTGGCAGCGGGCAAATTTGCGCGAGTTGCTGGGAAAGTCGGAGGAGCGATCGCCATCCACCTCATACGCAACACAGACCTTAATCTCGTCCAGTTCATCCAACACATCCAGCTTGGTAATCGCCAGACAATCCAGTCCATTGATCCGAACCGCATAGCGCCCAATCACCGCATCGAGCCAACCACAGCGACGTGGCCGTCCAGTGGTAGTGCCAAATTCTGCCCCACGATCGCCCAGCAACTCTCCTATTCTGCCATGTAGTTCCGTGGGGAAGGGCCCTTCCCCAACACGAGTGGTATAGGCTTTTGCCACCCCAATCACCCGGTCAATCATCGTCGGGCCAACACCGGTGCCAATGCAGGCTCCCCCCGCAACCGGATTGGACGAGGTGACATAGGGATAGGTGCCGTGGTCAAGGTCGAGCAGCGTTCCCTGCGCTCCCTCAAACAAAATGTTGCGCTTGCGTTGGATGGCGTCATAAATCCGCAGAGAAGAGTCAATGACATGGGAACGCAGGCGATCGGCGTACACCAAATACTCATCAATTACCGCTTTTGGATCAAGGGGTGGCAGGTTGTAAAGCTTCTCCAAAATGACATTCTTATATTCCACAGTCCAACGCAGTTTCTTGCGTAGCGATTCCGGATCCATCAAGTCAATCATCCGGATGCCTGTGCGCTCAGACTTATCTGCATAGGTTGGACCAATACCGCGACCCGTGGTGCCAATTTTGTGTTCTCCGCGACGCTCTTCAGATGCCTGATCAATCAAGCGATGATACGGCATTGTCACATGAGCCGTTTCGGAAATCAGCAGATTTTCTGACGAGACTCCCAGCGCTCCCAGCTGATCCAGCTCCTCAATTAACACCTTGGGATCAATCACAGTTCCACAGCCGATGATGCAGTCGGTGTCTGGATAGAGAATTCCAGACGGGATCAGGTGCAGCTTAAATGTCTGATCTTTAACAACAACCGTATGTCCAGCATTGACTCCGCCCTGATAGCGGACAACGACATCCGCTGATTTACTAAGCAGATCTGTTATTTTTCCTTTTCCTTCATCGCCCCATTGGGCACCCACTACAATAACGTTAGCCAAGGTTTTCTAATGCGTTAAAGTTTGCACAAACGTTTATTATGAGTGCTTGTCGGCACCAGTGTCAATTGACTTTCACGGTGAACGTATACAGCTGTTATTTACAAGTATTTATGGGCTGCGATCGCCTTTTCCTCTCTCCCCATAGGCTGCATACACTCCCCGAACGTTATACCAGTTCAAAAAAATACGGGCGAGTTCGAGGGCGAGTTGGGGTTTGCCACGATCGATCAGCCATTGCAGTAGGGAAGCCATCGTGCGTTCGTTGAGCAAGCCGCCTACGGAGAGAATGCCCCAGAGTAAACGGTGCAGCCAGGTCATTTGAATCATCATGCGCACGTTCCAGGTCGGGTGCTTTTGATAGAAGAGGACACCCATTTTGCCGCGCTGGATTTCCCTGTCGATCATTTTGGGAAGCTGATTGAGGGCAAAGGGAGGGTGCCAGTGGTAGCCAACCGCGTCAGGGCATTTGATCAGCTTGAGTCCCAACTTTTTGAGGCGGACGCCCAGTTCCAGGTCTTCCCAGCCGTAAAGCTGAAAGCGCGTGTCGAAAAGTCCGGCTTGCTCCAGCCAGGTACGGGCGATCGCGACATTTCCCGTGGCAAAGTAGGCGGCTGAGAAGTCCGTCACCTTAAACGGCTCTGAAGTGGGATTGTCGAAGTTGCAGGTGTTGATGACGCGACCGTAGGTGAAGAGGAGATCGTGTCCGAGCGATCGTGCTCCTTGCTGCAAACCATCTGCATGGGACTGGAGAAACCGCTTTGTCACCACCAAATCGCTGTCGATGAAGATAATCGTGTCTCCCTGCGCCTTCTCCACCCCCAAATTTCGCGCTGCTGCTGGCCCCTGATGGTTTTGTTGAAACAAGCGCACATGCGGAAGTTGATTGGCATGAGCCTGCAGCCATTCGACAGTAGTGTCAGTAGAGCCATCATCTACGACCACCACTTCATAGCCGGAAATTTGGCCCTGGTCAAATTTCTGATCTTCCAACGCTCTCAGACATTTCGCCAAAATCGGCTTCCGGTTGTAGGTTGGGATGACCACACTAAAGAACACGGTGTCTCCTTTCAACTTTCAAGTATAAGGATTAACAATCCTTGTCTTGTTCTCTATCAATTGGTTATGCTGCATGTCCTCAGAATAGAAAACACTACAATCGTTAAGCAAAGCTGTAGCAATAATCAAACTATCCCAGTAGGAATATCCATATTTTAAGTTAACTTCTAATGCCTGAATAACTTTTAAGACATCGATTTCAGTGACTGAAAAAGTAGCAGTCATACAGTTCTTCTCGATCAAATCTGTAATCTTTTGGTAGGGTGAAGTGGTGCTTGTCAACTAACTGAAAGAATCTTTCTCGTTTTGTTTCAATATCATCAGCCTCTAAAACAATTACCTTTAAACTTTTACCTTCCATTGATGGACTTAGTTTTTCACCCAAAATAAGAGCACCATCTGGTAAGTTGCTTGCACTGTTTTATACATTGCTATTCGCTCTTGAAATTTTACTTGTTCATTTTTGCTCTAACGAGCTTCTCAATTTTCCGGTAATCCTTCAATCCCAACCGACTACAAAACGCCTTGTTTATTCGCCTTATCCTATACCTTGGGCAACGTCCACTTTACGCTCATCCCAGTACCTAGAGGAAGAGCACACTTTTTTGGACGAGATAATCTGCGATCGCTTCCCGAATCAGTTCTGCCTCAGATCGCCCAGTTTCATGAGCAATCTAGCTAAGGGATTGATTTGTTTCGTCTGTCAGCTCAATAGTTGTTATTTTCATAACTCGTATCCTAACATCTTGCCCATTTCGGCATTTACGATGCGCGATCGCGGTTCTGGTAACGCTTCGTGACTTCAACAACGCTAAGACTATCAGCGGCTGTAGAATATTAGATAACCCCATCATCATCCAGTTTTACTGAAAATCCCTCCTTTTCGGCGTACCAGATTTCACATGCAGCATGTTTTAAAACTTGTCCACGTCCAGACCTAGAGTTTTTCTTAAGGGAAAGCTACAGATTCTGAGCTGGACGTGGTTTAGCGAAGGAGAGGCACTATGTTTTGAAGCACAAGCAAACCGCCACATTAATCGAAATTTTGGCTACCCAAGATCTATTCGATCCGTTCATCAGCGGCGTTCTGGGGCAATGCCACGCGGGTGAAGAGCTACAAGATCCGACGCTTTACGCCAAATCTGAGCTGATCTTTCCTTCCAATGAACCGCTGCCACGGTGTTGGCTGGATGTGAATTATCGCAAGTAGACGTGGCTAGTAGTGTTAGAGGATGTTTTAAAAGTCCTCCTGTTTGTAGCAAAGCGTGCAAGATCCCCCTAAATCCCCCTTAATAAGGGGG
>JAAUSG010000238.1 GCA_012034055.1 Leptolyngbyaceae cyanobacterium RU_5_1
AGCAAGCTACGGGGGACGCAACCGTCCCCTGAATTCGGGGGGTTGGGGGTGCAGCCCCCCAAGCAAAGGCCTTTGCCTGGATGAAATTGCTGGCGGCTCTACCTCCTCAAGCCATCAGTAGAAATGCGTTGAAGACATCCCAGGCTTGACCTGGAAACGAGAAGAACGCACAAAATACTGGGATTCGGAAGACAAATTTATACTGAATCTGTTTGAATCTGTCGAACAAAATGCGAGTTTTCTTATCAGGAAATAAAGGCTTGTTAGCGTTCCTGGTTTCCGAGTTGGAAATGTATCTAGCAATACAAAATCAATGCGGGTTTTCTTATCAGGAAATAAAGACGTTTGGCGTTCCTGGTTTCTGAATTGAAGATGTGTCTAGGAACACAAAGTCAATCCCCTCAGATGCTCAAAAGGGTTGATTGGACTTGCTTGTAAGCTTAGGTTATAATTGCAAGAGAGGAAGAGTCTGCAACTATAACCTGATGAAAAACTAATGAGAAGATTCTCATGTTATTTGACAGGGTTAGTCTGCCACAATTAAGTTTTTAATGCGGTTTGAAGTGGAAAGGAGATTTAACAATCAGCGGTTACCGCCCGAAGAAGCCGAAAAAGTTGCTTCGTTTTAGAGGGCGATCGCTAGCGGTGCATCCCTGAAAGTTCGTTAACATCAAATCCTTCATAGCACCCATTATTCCAACCAAATTCTTGATTCAATTTGACTTGATTGAGAGCATTTTTGGTTGACTATTTTCCGGATCCCGCGATCGCGTTGCCGTAGATCCTTAGTACATCTTTCCAAACCACGTCCAGTTCGGAATCTGTAGCGTTCTGTCAAGAAAAACTCCTGGTTTTGGACTGAACAAGGCTTAAATAGGGTTGTATGACCATTTTAGTGACATCAGGAAACGAAGGATTAGCCAAAGAACGGTTAGCCCAGCTGATTAAGGAGCTGAGAGGGCAAACAACGCAGCGGGAATTTGCCAAACTGCTCGGAACCTCATATACCGCCGTTCAGGATTGGGAAAAGCAGATTCGTCTGCCGAAGGGCAAAAACCTGGAGCGCATTGCCCAACTGAAAGGGTGGACGCAGGAAGAGCTGATCTACCACCTATTTCCTCCTAACCCTCACTCCGAAAACGCCCCACCGGATCCACTCGCGAATCTCATTGCCCACGTCCAAAACTTATCCGTGTCCCAAATGCAAGAACTGAGCGATTACCTCAATGCTCAACTGAATCGGGTTCAAAATGGCAAGGCGAAAAGCATGAGTTGCGATCTCAGTGATAAACAGAAACATAACTTGCACCTTCTGCTCAGAGCTTCACTCAGAGATCAAAGTCCGACAGAAGCAATGGCGCGAGTTGGGGTTGACCCTGAACTCTTTACGGATATTTTCTTGAGAAACAATCAGGATCGAACAATTGACTCCGAGTCTATGGAAAAACTAAGCCGTTTGTGCTGCCGAGTCATCCAGTGGAGAGCCGGTCAATTTCCCGAAGTTGATTGCAATCAGACCTATCTCGGTGAGACCGCTTTACTGCTCAACGTCCTGGCTGAAAATGACCGGGTGAGGATTGATCCGCATTGAGACGATCCGCATTAAGACGCACGATCACCCATCCAGGATAATAAGGTGCAATTTCAGCATCCAGCCTGCACTTCATCAAAGTCCCGTCAGCATCGTGGAGCAGGATAGTTTGATGGGCCTTGCCCGTTTGCCGTAATTGTTGACAGATTTGCTCATACCGTTTTGCATGAGTCGCAAAGTCAACGATCCGGAAGCCAACAGCATCGATTCCAAGCTGCTCAAATGCCGACAGGTTAATTGACAAGATGCGATCCGACAGCAAATCTACAACCAGGGCGGAGTGTTTTTCTCGATCCAATGCTGCACGCAAACAAGAAAAATAGGCTGTTAGATCAGCCGCTGCCGCTGTTGCATAAGTCTGTTGATTCTCGTATTGATTTCTAGTCATTTTGATTTCTAGTCATTCTGCGATCGCAAATAGAAGGTTTAGCTCAAACAAATCTGTTTTTTCCTGTTTAGTTAAAATGAGCTTAAGCATTGATTTATCAGGATTAAATCGTTCCTCAATCAGATGTTTTCACGGTTGATTCCTATCAACTAGAACATGGAAAAAGGAATTCAGTATTTCTTTACTCCTGGTTCCCGTTGGCTGACGGCTGACCAGAAGCCCGGATAGCTATCAAACCCGCTTTGGGACGACTGACTGTAGCGTAACCCATGCGGACGTTAGGTTTCCTGCATCAATCCAATCTGTCAGTCTCTTCAACTTAACAAGTTAAATAGAGCCATTGGTTTAGTTAGAAAGATTCTCAATAGGACTCATTCTCCTTGTAGGATTGGCCACTCTTAAAGGGGAATCAAAGTAATCAATAAACCGCCTTGTCGTGTATTCTTTCTAATAGAAACATTGAAGTTCTGCACTATATGCAAATTCATAAAAACTTCATCAAAGCTAATGCAAATCTTATTAACGATCGCTCATTTCTTTAAGCCAAATAGCGGTAGACATGCGTCTCAACGGAAAGATCCCGCACCTCGTTTGCAGGCATTAACCCTGAGCCTGACTGCCTTGCACCAGCTATTTAGCAAATCCCAGGGTGTGATTAACCTCGCTCAACGGCTGACGCTCCCCGCCAATCAGTCGCAGGCACACGATCTCGATATTGTTATTTGCACAACCCAAGACCATCACCTTCTGGATCAACTTTCCCTGCCGTACCATTTCTACCGGCATCATCCAACCCAGGCAGAACCACTGCTCTTAGGATTTGAGTGTCAGGCAGTTCTGCAGGATTGTCTGGGACAGTATGACTATTACTGTTTCCTCGAAGACGACCTGATTCTTCACGACCCCTGGTTTTTCGTCAAATTAGCCTGGTTTACCCAGCAGGCTGGTGATTTGAGCCTGCTCCAGCCCAATCGCTATGAAGTCTCTACCCACGCGTTAACCTGCAAAACTTACATTGACGGCGATTTGGCTGCACGGGTAACCGCACCCTTTCAAAAGGTGGAGGAGAAACCCCAAATCCAGGGCCGCATCATGGGGCAGCCGATTACCTTGCAGCGCACTCTCAACCCCCACTCGGGTTGCTATTTTCTAAATGCGAATCAGATGGCTCATTGGGCTAGCCAACCTGATTTTCTGAACCGAGATGTCAGCTTTGTTAGCCCTCTAGAAAGTGCGGCCACGTTGGGAATCATGAAAACATTCCGCGTTTATAAACCGGTGCCGGGGCAAGCAAGTTTTTTGGAGATTCAGCACTTTGGTCAGGGATTCTTAGATCTGATTGGACAGCAGGTCGATCTGGTGGACTGGAAGAAACGGTCGTGATGTTTGATTTTTGGTTAAAAACTCCGAGGTTTGCGTAAGTCCTGTTAAGTTTCATGAATTCTGCGATCGTGGGCAAACATGAGAAAATTCTCATAAAAAGTTCATGCTGTTCTCATTTAAGTTTGAAAAACTTTGTTAGATGGGAAATTGTATCTAAATCTTGAAAGTGTTTGCCCTGGTAAACCTTGCGGGGCAGAGTACGAGTACGAGTGTTTCTCGGTTTATGAGAGTCTGCGGGAGAAGGGGCTGGGGAATGAAGTAGGGTGACAGTTTCGCCTCAACTTGGTGTAGGCACTACCAAGAGAAATAATCTTATGAAGCCTAAGCATCGGATAACTCAACAAAAGCGAATGCACCAGAGGAAGATTTTGGCTTCGTCTAAGCCATTTGAGAGACTGTCGAATCGTGAACTGTCGAATCATGAACTGTCGAATCATGAACTGCAACACCAGAATCAGGAACTAACCCGCGTCATTGAGCAGCAGGCGGAACACCTGGCAACGATGCAACAAGAATTAGAGCAGGAAAAGCAAGCACGGCTGCGATCGCAAGCCGCTTTGCAAGTGGCAAACGAGGAACTCCAGCAACGCATTGAGCGACAACGGCTCAAATCCGAAATTGCTCAGCAAATTCATGAATCGTTTACCATCGATCAGATCTTGAACACGGCTGTGAAACAGGTTCAGCAGTTTCTTCAGGTCGATCGCGTGTTGATTTACCACTTCGCACCGGATTGGAGCGGTACGTTTGTGGCGGAGGCGGTTACAGCAGGCTGGACATCGGTTCTGGGCAGTTCCCTGCGCGACCCCTGCTTCTCAGAAAAGTACGTTGAGCCGTATCGGCAGGGCCGGATTCAAATCGTTGACGATGTTCTTGCGGCTAACCTCGCCCCCTGTCACGTAGAATTGCTGTCCGCGTATCAGGTGAAGGCCAATCTGGTGGTTCCGATTGTCTGTCGCAAGAGGCTGTGGGGGTTGTTTGTCGTTCAGCAATGTCGTCAGCCGCGCCAGTGGCAAGCCTGGGAAAGTGAGTTTCTCGGCCATTTAGCCACCAAGATCGACATTGCTATTGAACAGGCAGAGCTGTACGACCAGTTACACGAATTGAATGCTCGATTGGAGTGTGATGTGATCGAGCGAACGGCTCACTTACAAGTTGCCTACGAATTTGAAGCGACGCTAAAACGGATTACCGATCGCGTCCGCGACAGCCTCGACGAAGCGCACATTTTACAAGCAGCGGTTCAGGAACTTACAACCACCATTGGCGTCAACTGCTGCAACGCATCTCTGCATGACTTGGAACAGAAGACTGCCACGATCCACTACGAGTATGCGACGCTGTTGCCGCCTTCAAAGCAGCGCGTTTTCAGCATGGAAAACTGGTCAGACTTCTACAACCAGCTTCAACAAGGGGACACGTTTCAGTTCTGTTTCCGGGAGCCGAGTCCTCGTCGGGGGTCCGTTTCCATCCTGGCAAGTCCACTGATGGACGACCAGGGCGTCCTGGGCGATCTGTGGCTGATTCACGATCCAGGCTATACGTTTTGTGAATTAGAAATTCGATTGGTAAAGCAGGTGGCCAACCAGTGCGCGATCGCCCTTCGCCAATCCCGGCTGTTTCAGGCAGTCCAGCAAAAGGTGCAAGAACTGGAGCAACTCAATGCCCTCAAAGACGACTTTCTCGGCACCGTGTCTCACGAGTTGCGATCGCCCATGTCCAACATTAAGCTGGCAGCGCAGCTCCTGGAAATACATCTAGACCGTCTGGGAGTATTGGCAACAGCGCCCGAAACGATCCAGAAGTACTTAGGTATTTGCATACCGAGTGCAAGCGGGAGACGAATCTCATCAATGATCTCCTGGATCTGGCGCGGCTCGATGCCAACCAACCACTTTCGCTCACCAGCGTCGATTTGAAAACCTGGCTTCCCTACCTGGTAGAATCCTTCGGAATTCGCGTTCATGAGTGCCGTCAACAGTTGCAGGTCATGATTCCCGATAATTTACCCCTCCTGATTACCGATTTAACTCAGCTCGAACGAATTCTCAATGAGTTACTGCACAATGCTTGTAAGTACACACCGGCAGGCGGGACAATTAGTGTTGGAGTCAAGGGGGTGGAGGATGAGGGGAAAATGCAAAATGCAAAATGCAAAATGCAAAATTCTGCTCTCTTGCCTACTAACCAATCTCAAATCCAAAATCCAAAATCTAAAATCCCTTCGTTCTTGCAAATTAGCGTTACAAACACGGGCGTTGAAATTCCGGCGAACGAACTCAGTCGCATATTTGACAAGTTCTACCGGGTTCCCCGCAATGACCCCTGGAAACATGGGGGCACTGGCTTGGGTCTGGCATTAGTGCAGCGGTTGGTGGACTGTTTGCGAGGAACCATTCACGTTGTCAGTGAGAATAATCGGGTGGAGTTTATAATTCAGTTTCCTATGCTGGCGGGTTGTGAGGCTCATGAAGCATGAACAGGAATGAGACGTGATTAAATTGGGTTGGTGCGTATGATTGATGAGATGGTGTCTATGAAATCCTTTCAGGATAAGGGTAGCGATCGCCGCTTATCATCTCTTCCTGTTTCACCGCCAACTCGGAGCTGGTCGCACATTTTAGGGGAAGCCCGGACACGCATTCTGCTCTGGTATTCACTGATTTTGGGGCTGGTGTTTCTAGCCGGAATCCCGGCATTCCGGTATTTATTGTTTCAACGGGTGGATCAGCGAGTTCACCGCGACATGGCTGAAGAAGTGGCAACCTTGCGATCGCTGATCACGAGCAGCGATCGGTTTTTGAACCATCTGGAGGATCAGAATCCAGAAGCCCTTGAACACCTCCAGGAGTACATCAAAACTACTCACAGAAATGCAGTTCCACCCCGTTCTAGCGCAGACTTAGAACAATTTTTCAGGCAATACCTGCGCTATAGCATCCCTGACGACAGCACCTTCCTGATTACGTTTGTCAATGGTGAGTTCTTTAAATCCAGCCCCCGCGGGCGACCCAAACCGCTCCAGAAAGAGTCAAATTTGATGCGCCAGTGGGCAAAGCAGATCCAACCGACTCAAGGGGAACGAGAGTTCGCCGATCCGGAAGTGGGCAAGCTGCTCTATACGGTTGAACCAATCCAGATTAATGGGCGAACGCGGGGAGTGTTTGTGGTGGCTCATGCGACGGAGGGGGAACGAGCGGAAATCATCGAAGCGTCGATTGTGATTATTCAAGTCTCCCTGTCCCTGTTTTGCACTGCCCTGGTGCTGGCCTGGTTCGCGGCTGGACGGGTATTGGCTCCGCTGAGAACCATTACGACCACGGCCCAACTGATTAGTGAAACTGACCTGTCCCAGCGGTTACCCGCGCGGGGACAGGGAGAATTGGCAGAACTGGCAGCCACCTTCAACACCATGATGGATCGCCTGGAGATTGCTTTTGGTTGCCAGCGGGAGTTTGTGAATGATGCTGGTCATGAACTGCGCACCCCGATTACCATCATCCGGGGACACCTGGAGCTAATGGGGGATGATCCAGAGGAGCAACGGGAAACCTTGATGCTGGTGGTGAGTGAACTGGAGCGGATGAGCCGCCTGGTGGATGACATGATTTTGTTGGCTAAGGCAGAACGCACTGATTTTCTGCATCTGGCCACAGTTGATGCGACCGAATTGACCGAAGAATTATTCACCAAAGCCCGGGCACTGGCAGAGCGAGAATGGCAATTGGATGAAACCGCCCAGGGAAAGGTTGTGGTAGACCGGGAGCGAATTACAGAAGCCATTATGAATCTGGCACAAAATGCTACCCAACATACCCGTGGAGAGGATACGATCGCAATTGGATCGACGATCGCCAAAGGCAAAGTTCGCTTTTGGGTGCGGGATATCGGGGAAGGCATTCCCTTGCCAGAACAGAAACGGATTTTTGAACGGTTTGCCCGTGCGTCTAATAGTCGCCGTCGCTCAGAAGGAGCCGGATTAGGGCTATCCATTGTCAGAGCGATCGCTGAAGCACATGGTGGACAGGTTCTCCTCCGGAGCAAGCTTGGCTCTGGTTCCATGTTTACCATTGTTTTACCTTTAGACCCACCGCAGGAGACAGTTACCCATGACGCATATCCTCATCGCTGAAGATGAAACCCGGATTGCCACCTTCATTGAGAAAGGGTTCCGCTCCAATGGATTTACGACAACGGTGGCCAAAAACGGTTTAGAAGCTTTGCATCTAGTTCAAGACAACCCATTTGACTTGCTGATTCTAGATCTGGGATTACCCGAAAAAGATGGACTGGAAGTTTTGGAAACACTGCGTGGGCAGGGGCAAACCCTGCCCCTACAAGAAAATGCACCCGCCTTTAGGGGTCGGGGGTTAGTGCTGCTAACATTGCGCCACGGTTAGTCACCAATTACTAATTACCAACCGATGGAATCCCTGATCTACGACCTCTCCTCGCCGGGCCGGGTGGGCGCGGATTTGCCCGCCAGCGATGTGCCGCACTACGAATTGCCCGCGAACTTATTGCGCAAGGCGCTGCCGCTACCCGAAGTCAGCCAGATCGATGTGACGCGGCACTTCACGCGGCTCTCGCGGCTGAACATGGCGATTGATACGAACATGTATCCGCTGGGCAGTTGCACCATGAAGTACAACCCGCGCATCAACGAAGACGCCGCGCGCATGCCGGGCTTCGCCAACCTGCACCCGCTACAAGCGGCCGAGGATTCGCAAGGCGCGCTGTGCCTCATGTATCACCTGCAAAACTTCTTGGCCGAGATCGCAGGCATGACCGCCGCCAGCATCCAGCCCGCCGCCGGAGCGCAGGGCGAATTTACAGGCGTGTTGATGATGCGGGCATATCACCACGCTCGCGGCGATGCCAAACGCACCAAGATGCTCATCCCCGAT
>JAAUSG010000032.1 GCA_012034055.1 Leptolyngbyaceae cyanobacterium RU_5_1
CCTCCACCCCTTCACCGCCTCCCTCAACACCCTCCGCCAGCAACTCCTCCCCCTTGCTGAACCGATCAAACAACGCCAGATCAAACTCCTCGGCCATGCCCACCTCGATATGGCCTGGCTGTGGATCGTTGACGAAACCTGGAAAGCCGCAGAACGCACCTTCAAATCCGTCCTGTCTTTACAAAACGACTTTCCCGAACTGATCTTCTGCCACTCCACGCCCGCCCTTTACGAATGGATCGAGCAGCATCGCCCTGGACTGTTTGCTCAGATTCAGCAGCAGGTGCAAGCTGGCAAATGGGAAATCGTTGCAGGCTTCTGGATTGAGCCAGATTTGAACTTGATCAGTGGCGAATCGATAGTGCGCCAGGTGCTGTATGGGCAGCGCTATGTGCAGGAGAAGTTTGGTGAAATTTGTGCGATTGCCTGGGTGCCAGACACCTTCGGGTTTACCTGGCAGTTGCCGCAAATTCTCAAGCAAGGCGGCGTAGACTATTTTGTTACTCAAAAACTACGCTGGAACGACACCACCCAATTCCCCTACGACCTCTTCCACTGGCAGGCTCCCGATAGCACCCAAATTCTCAGCCTGATGTCCGCCCAAATCGGCGAGGGCATCGACCCCGTGAAAATGGCGACCTTCGCCTGGGAATTTGAACAGAAAACTGGCTTGCAAACCGCCCTCTGGCTACCCGGTGTTGGTGATCACGGTGGCGGCCCCACCCGCGACATGCTAGAAGTTGCTCGGCGCTGGCAGCGATCGCCCTTCTTTCCGCAACTAGAATTTGGCACAGCAGCAGAGTATTTGAAGGGGGTCAGAGGGCAGGAGATAGAAGGCGAGAGGCGAGAGAGAGCAAACGAGAGAAAAGGAGAAACAGGAAACGAAACGGGAGCACTTCAATCTAAAATCCAAAATCTAAAATCTAAAATTTCTGAACCCCACTCCTCCCTTCCCATCTGGAACTCCGAACTTTACCTGGAATTCCATCGCGGTTGCTACACAACTCATGCGGATCAGAAGCACTTCAATCGACAGGCTGAAAATTGGCTGTATCAAGCGGAGCTGTGGGCATCTCTGGCAGCCATCAGTGCAGGTGCTCCTTACCCCAAAGCAGCGCTAGAAGAGGCTTGGAAGAAAACGTTGTTTAACCAATTCCACGACATTCTTCCGGGTTCCTCGATTTCTCAGGTGTTTGTAGATGCAAATTACGCCTGGGAGGATGTTCAGAATGCATCTTTCCATCAAGGCATTGACGCTTTAAATGCGATCGCTCACTGCATTAACGCGCCTCCCCCTCCCCGTCCAGATGCCAGGTTACTGGTCGTGTTCAATGCCTTGGGATGGGAACGTACTGAGGTTGCGAGAGTCAATTTTCTGGATTCACCCTACAAACACCAGTGCTGGGAAATTTGCGATTTAGCAGGTCAACCTGTTTTCTTACAGCACTCCTCTAAAGAATATGGCGCGGACAGTGCATTTCTGGCTGAAAAATGTTCCGGCCTACGGCTATCAGTCCTACTGGATCTACCCCATCGAACCCATTACGGTGAGCTGTGAAAGTAATACTTATGTATTGGAGAACGAGTTTTTGCGAGTTAGCGTTGACCCAACTACAGGTGATTTATCCAGTATTTGCGACCAACCCAATCGGCGAGAAGTCCTGAGTGGCGCTGGCAATCAACTGCAAGCATTTGAAGATCAGGGTCAATACTGGGATGCCTGGAATATCGATCCTAACTACGCCCAATTCCCTTTACCGCCAATGGAACTGCAGGACATTCGGTGGATCGAGCAAAGCAGGGTGCGATCGCGCCTTCGGGTCATTCGCACACTCAACCGATCTACCTTTCAGCAGGACTACATTCTAGAAACTGGCTCACCGCTGCTCAAAATTGAGACTCACGTTAATTGGCAGGAACGGCATGTTCTCGTGAAAGCTGCTTTTCCGCTCAATCTAAACGCTGATGTCGCGACGTATGAAATTCCGTGTGCAGCGATTCAGCGCACCACTCGACCACAGACGGATGCCGAAAAATCGCAATGGGAAGTTCCGGCATTGCGGTGGGCTGATATAAGCGATCGCAATTATGGAGTGAGTTTGCTTAATGATTGCAAGTATGGCTATGATGTTCAGCCCAACCAGCTACGCCTCACACTCCTGCGAGGTACTGAATGGCCCGATCCAGACGCTGATAAAGGAGAGCATCAGTTTACGTATGCTCTATATCCCCATCTTGGAGATTGGAAAACAGCCAGGACGGTATGGCGCGGGTACGAGCTAAATATGCCATTGCAGCTTGTGCAACTGTCCGTTGATGAAGACGCGACTGACAAGGTGTTGCCAGCGAGAGGTTCATTACTGAACTTAGGCAGTGAAAATCTGGTGCTAATGGCGTTCAAGCAGGCAGAAGATTCATTGGATGAGTGGATTCTGCGCTGTTACGAGTGTCATGGAGATACGGCGCAGGTGAATCTACACAGTGACGTTCTCAATCTGAAGCTAGAGTGTGCCGTGGATGGGCTAGAACGTCCACGGCACATTCCAAAAACCGAGGGGCAAACTGTAACGATTCACCCCTGGGAAATTGCGAGTTTTAAGGTTTCGGTTCGTTGATGCCTTAATCTTCGTGATCTTCAAACGGATCGTCCAGGTTCTTGGAGGGGGGTCCAAATGCTGTATAAATGGCGTATCCAGTCAGTCCAACGACGACCGCACAAATTGAAATGTTAAGAGCTATTGCAGGTTCCATAAGCGAGAAAAATTATGAGTGCGTTAACCTATATAATACGTTACAAACAATAACAATTTCCGTCGAGATTCTCATTAAGGAGATCCATGTCACAGCAGACTCGGTTGGGTGATATCCTGAAACCCTTGAATTCTGAATACGGTAAGGTCGCCCCCGGTTGGGGCACTACCCCTCTCATGGCAGTTTTCATGGGATTGTTTCTTGTCTTCTTGCTAATTATTCTGCAAATTTATAACTCCTCAATAGTCCTGAGTGACTTCTCAGTTGACTGGAGAAGTGTCGGCAGATAGTTACGTTGGTCATTGGTTTTGCACCGCTTGATTGCCCCGGTACTGCCGGGGTTTTTTATTTTTAATCGTCATTTTGCTATTGGTCACTTGTTGTTTGCGAATGACGAATGGCGAATGGCGAATGACACTCCCAGTAGGTTGTAGGTTGTAGGTTGTAGGTTGGGTTGAACCTCGTGAAACCCAACGCTAGTCTTGGCTCGTTGGGTTACGCTATCACTAACCCAACCTACGAAAGAAGCGGAGTTTCGAGAGTTTTGTCAGTCAGTCAGCCTGAATCACAGTGGTGAACTACTTCGGTTGTGTGAAAATTCCACGGCGATTGGCTCTAATGGAGGTGTCGATCAGCAGTTTGCAGGTAAGCTGGTCAGCAGTTTGAGGTCTAGTAGTGTTGGCTGTTGCGGTGGAACTGGCGTTGGATGTAGCACTGTCAGATTGCAGCTGACCAACATCCACTCCGTTGAAATCGCAGGTGTAGGCTGATACCAGTTTGGCTTGACTATCGAATACGCGAATGTTGTAGCCATAAGCGCGGGCAACGGCACCAAATCGATTGATGTATTCGTAGCGTTGTAAGTAATCCAGCAAACTCCAAAGCTGGCGATTCACAACTAGATCTAATCGACCCGCTCCGCGATCGCCGTTGGGATAGGCCAGCCAATTCTGCGTTAACTTGTTGCTAAATTGCGCTTCACTCGCAACCTGTTCAGCAATCCACCAGAGGCTGGGAATGGTTGAATGGGTTGGCGACATGGTTTGTGACGTGACAACGCCAGTTGGAGTTTTGCCCGATTTGAGCGCCTCCAGATTCAATGGAGAGCGATCGGGAGTGAACTTGAGGGAAGCTGATGATACCGGAGGTGGTTCGGACGCCAATAACTGCCCGACGCCCCCCAAAACAATCGCAGCCAGGCAGATTTCAGCTAACAAAATAGGTGCGATCGCGACCTGGACAATCTTGACTGGAAGGTGTACCGAATTTGAAACAAGCACATTGCTATAGCGCATGTTTACAGCGTATACCGACTATCTCGCCATGCACGCCCCTCAGTTAGAGAGCTGCCACGTTTGCGCCAGCTAATTTCTCCACGAGCAGTCCGAATCAACATATGCTCAACGGTATCAACTAAGTTGCTCCAGGAAAGATCTTCAGCCTTCAGCAGTTCTCTAAGTCCCTGCAGCGCTTCTTTGGCATCTCGATTTTCATCAAATTTAAGGGGAGCAGTAGTTCGCAGCGGATCGCGCTGGATCGCGGCGATCGCTTGACGCACCGCTGCCACAATTTGAGTGCGCATCGTCTTACTTGCCCGTGTAAACTGCTGCTGCCACCCCTTCTCACTCGTGGCATATAGAGGAGGCAAGCGATTTAGGGCATAGGCAATCACTTCTGTCTTGTTGATATAGCCAGCGATTTTCGGTGGCAAATGCTTTAGCTGCGTCTCAACCTCTTCAGCAACGAGAGGTTCCATAACATTACGATAGGTGTGGGCAGGCTGTACGGCTCTCATAACTCATCCTTGTCGAAGCGAGGAAATAATGATGTGGGAACACGAGATGAAAAAACCGGAACAGTTTAGTACAGCGTTACTAGCACCCTGCTGGAACTACATAGTATATAGAAACGGTTATACGAACAGTTTAGTGTAGATTACCCTAATTCTATCGCTGCTGAAGCGTCTATCGTATCTAGCCATCCAGACAGCAAGAGAAACTTAGTCTTTAGTTAACACTCTTTACTGTTTCAGTCTATTCCCACAGTCGGCGTCCAGGTTGACCGTGCAGGTGTTGGTGAGTATCTTGCAATAATGCTGGAATGTTGAGTGTTTCTGGGCAGCGAGGTAAACACTCTCCACAGTCAGTGCAGCGATTTGCTTTGTTCCCAGGAAACCAATGTCCAGCATTTTCAAACATGTGGTAGCGATATTGACTGTACTGAGTCATGTCGTAGGCGATCGCCAAATTTCGTAACCGCAGTACTTCTGGAATATGGATTCCCTCTGGACACGGTAGGCAGTCATAGCACTGACTACAACGGTTTGTCCCCAGCTCTTTTGCTTGCTGGCGCTGGAGTTGCACCAATATTTCCAGTTCTTGGGCAGAAAGCGGCTGATCGCAATCAGCTACTTTTAAGGGCAACTCTAACTCGGTTGGATTTGCTGCGCCAACGCTGAGGGTCGTGATTCTTGGATCACTAAGCAAAAATCGATAATTCAATTCCAGAGGTGAATAGGGTTGGCAGAGGTCTACCAGGGTTTGAGGCGGCGTGTAGAGCAGTCCCCCTTTGTCCGCCGGAGAGATGATAAACACGCCCATGTCTTTCTGGTGAGCTAATTCAACGGCAGGGGCGTTGCGTTGGAAGAACAGGCAGTAGTGCAGGTTGACGAACTCGAATTGGTCAGTGGCGATCGCGCGCAGAATCACCTCCAAAAACCCGTGCGTTGAAAACCCCACATGCCGGACTCGCCCATCCTCCACAGCCCGTTGCACCGCCTGCATACAGCCATGAGCCGCTTCCACCCAGGCAAGATGCTCCCAGGTATTCAACCCATGAATTGCCAAAGCATCCACATAATCCAGCCCCAACCGCTGCAGTGACTCATCAATCGAGCGTTCCATTGCATCCGCATCGGCAGTCGGCGGAATTTTGGTGGTGATGTAAAGCTGGGAGCGCGGAACGGGTAGTCCAGCCTTGAGAGCCGCTCCCAAATACACTTCGCTCTTGCCGTAGCCTCTGGCCGTTTCCAGGTGATTGATGCCGAGCCCGATCGCTCGCTGCACCGTCTGTACCGCAACCTCTTCTGACGCCAAACAGCGCATCGTTCCCAACGAGAACACAGAGAGATTCAGGTTGGTCTTACCAAATCGGCGGTAATGCATTTGATTCCCTCTACTTGTAGGGCAGTGGTAGAGAACTATTTACCCAACCGTCTCCGAATTGCCTCTCTTAGAATCTCAATGGTTTCTGGAGTGTTTGGATAAGGATAGATTTCATCTGTCCCATTTTCTGTGAATCGATCAACAAGAGCGTGGAAAGCAGTCTCATCGTCCCGATGCTCCAAAACATAAGCACGCAATTCGGCTCTGCTCATTGCCTTAAAATCTGATTTCACGATAAGAACCTCACTTTTCCATTCGGTCGTATCTCAATCTCAATTTCCTCGCCAGCCAAAATGAATAAATTTTCTGTTCTTCTGTCCCAACGCACCAAATTAACGGGCATATAAAGTCTAGTTAAATCCTGGCACACTTGCGTGCAACTCACACATTGCTCAATCGTTGGCACCGCAGCCACTCCTCACAAAACCTCTAGCCACCCTTATATCTTGTATGCTACACCTGTAGCAAATTCCCTATTTTTCCTCCCTCACCTCCATGAAAGCCAGCGAAGTCCTGAAACGCTACGCCGCCGGAGAACGCGACTTCCGCCGCACCAACCTGCGCGGGCAGTCCTTCAAGGGCCAAGATCTCTCCGGCGCAGACTTCAACGAAGCCGACATCCGAGGCACCAACTTTACCAACGCCACCTTGAAAGGGGTAAACTTCACGGGAGCCAATGCCGGACTGCAAAGACGGTGGGCGTTGGGGCAATGGGTGCTGCTACTGGTGCTATCCGATCTAGCAGGAGTTCTGCAAGGATATTTTGGCTACTTCATAGCCGTTTTTTTTCCTCGCTGGTGGGACGCTAGCTATGACTGGCGCTACTTTGCAACTGATGTGGCAACCACGGTTGCTTACTTGATTACTATCATGGCTGCTTTTGTCGCGATCGCTCGGCAAGGCTTTACAATGCGTGCATTCGGAAGCGTCGCTGTCGCTGTCGCTGGCGCTAGCTTTCTGCTTGGCATTTATTGTAGTCGCCGTGCCCTCAGCGGGGACGAAAAGTTTGCCCTGATTCGCACCTTTGGGATTTTCTTTGGGGCAATTGGGGGTACGTCCTTTTGCGGTGCCAATCTCACCGGAGCCAATTTCACGAAAGCCACCTTGAAAAGCACTAACTTCAATCCCAGTAAGCAAGCGCCAACGATCTTGACTCACGTTTGCTGGCAGGAGGCAAAGAAACTGGGCTACGCCAGAGTCGGCAGTTCCATTCTGTCCAACCCTGCCGTGCGCGAATTACTGGTCACTCGCAACGGCTACAAAAATCCTATGTCGATGCCAACTTGCGGGGGGCAAACCTGAACAACATCAACCTGGAACAGGCAACCCTGAAATGGGCAGACCTGAGTAATGCCACCGTTCACCATGCCAACTTAAAAGACGCCAACCTGCGAGAAATCTTAGCTATTGGCACCGACTTTACAAACGCCTACTTAACTGGAACCTGCTTAGAAGCCTGGAATATCGATCACACCACCAAACTCAACGACGTAGACTGCCAGTACATCTTTTTGTTAGAGCAACCGAACTCATTAGGCAGTCGAGAGCGTCGTCCCCATGAACCCGATCGTGTCTTTGCAACGGGCGACTTCGAGAGACTTTACAAGAAAATGATGAATCTGGTGCAAGTTCTGCTCCGCAATGGCATGAATCGAAGCGCCTTCGCCGCCGCATTCCAGGAATTAATGGCCGAGCATCCCGATATTAGCTATGACTCAATTCAGGCAATTGAACGCAAAGGTAGTGATGCCTTAGTGACTTTAGAAGTTTCTGAGACGGCTGACAAAGCTGAAATTTCTCGGAGTCTGCGAGTGGCCTACGACGAAAAGGTACAACAACTGGAAGCAAAAGTCGAAAAATTACACGAACTCCGCGCGGCTGATCTCAAAGAGGTTGCCCTGGCGCAAAAAGCCCAATTTTTCAGTCAACTTGTCGGAGGAAACGCCATGAACGACAGCACCGATCAGAGCCAAAGTTTCAAAGTTGGCGGCGATTTCAACATCAACGCGACGAATTCCGTAGTCAACCTGCGTGACCTCAGCGGCACCGTCACCAACGCCATCAACCAGTTGCCGGATGCGTCTGATCCCAATCAGCCCAACCTGAAACAGCTTTTGATGCAACTGAAAGAAGCCGTTGAAATCGACACCGAGCTGCCGGATGCCGACAAAGCCGATTTGCTGGAGCAGGTGCAAAACCTGGCAGAAGCCCAGAAAACTGAGGAGCCTGCCAAGAAAGAAGGGCTGGCGCGCAAAGCAAAGAAAATGTTTGAGGCGACCTTGAAGAGCCTCCCGGAAACCGCAAAAATTGCCGAAGCCTGTACCAAACTGCTGCCGATGATTCTGAAAGCACTAGGGCTGCCGATGTAACCCATAGGAAGCTTGCAACGCAGAGCTAGGGTGGACATTGCTAACCCTACTCCATCCACCATCCACTCCTGACTCTCCCTGAGCCGTATTCGCCGCCTGACTCAAGTAGGTATAGACAATCTGGGACACTTTTTGGATGAAGTATTTGGCGGCAGGGTCGTCGTAGGCGCTTTCCACCAGGATCGCAGCTAGATAGCGTTTGCCGGTTGGCATTTGGATGATGCCTGCGTCACCGAGCAGGAAGCCGATGTCGCCGGTTTTATGGGCGATCGCAGCTCCTCGTCCCAAACCAGCGGGCAGGAGCGTGCGATTTCTCACACTGCGCAGAATGTCCAGCACTTGGGATTGACTGCGGGATGAGAGCAACTTTTGGCGATCGAGCATGGCCAACAGCTTAATCAGCTCTTTGGCAGTGGTGGTATTGGTGCCGCGCAGGTCAGGGAGCCAGTTGCGAATTCCAGTTTTTTGCAATCCCCAACTTTGGAAGCGCTGATTCAGCACCTGAATCCCGCCCATGCGCTTGATGACCATGTTGGTAGCGGTATTGTCACTGATCACAATCATCTTAGTTGCGGTTTGCAGCACGCTCAGTTTGGTGCCCACGGGACGATCCTGCAGATCGCCGGAACCACCGACAACCACATCCCGCGTCATCGTCAGCGTTTCATTCAGGTTAATTTTGCCCGCGTCTACGTCCTGAAACAGGGCAATTAGAATCGGCAGCTTGATGATGCTGGCGGTGGAATACACCTTGTCGCCGTTGATGTCCAGATAGTTGCCCGTGTCCATGTCCAGGAACATCATTCCAGCCCCCAGGGACGAGTATTCGGACGATCGCAGCCCCAGAATCCGCTGCTGCAGCCAACTCAACGGTCTGCCTGCTGGAATCAGTCCGCCAAAGGTGTCGGCGGGAGGAGCGATCGTGGCGATCGCCTGGGATACAGGGGAAGTTGGATTAGTGGGCGAGGGAGCGATCGCGGCAGAATCAGCGCGAGGAGTGGGAAACTGAATCGTCCAGCGGGTGGAGGAGGTGCCACGAACTTTGACCTGTTGAGGATCGATGGTGTAGCCAGGGGCAAGTTCAATCACGACGCGGGTTGTCTGCTTGTCAAATTGCCCAATCCGCACCGCTTGCACCGCTCCACCAACCGCTTGATCAATTTTGGGACGCTTGAGGCGAATGCCGGGCAGATCTACAACCAGACGAGTGGGATTGGGAACCAACAGTGCCGTTGGCTGCACGCTTTGATCGGTCGTGAATTCCAACTGATTCTGACGGGAATCGAATCGCCAGGATTGCAAACTATCTGCCTGAGCCGCCGAAGGGGAAAGCAATAAGGCACCAACAACGCTAGAGAAGAGCCAGGGGAGCGATTTAACTGCTTGCATGAGAGTGGTTTGGAGACAAATTGGAAAAATTATGCTCGATAACGCTGCCTCCCAGTCGTATTTCCCAATCCGTTTGTTCCAAAACCAATCCAAAGACCATTATTCGTCCTCATCAAACACAGGGGCCCAGATGCTTGCAACCTCCATCTCCCAACCAGGTAGTAACTCTGGTACTGTGAAAACATCCCCATCCCGCAGCACCCCTGTCTCCTGTCCCAAACGACAAACCTCAACCGTCTGAACTCGTGGATCAACTAGCACCCCAACCAGGGTGCCTAAACTGAGAAACTCTTGAATTTTTCGTCGCAGCTTGTCTGGAGAATCGCTCACAGACGCCACCTCAAACATCAGGTCAGGGACGAGCTGGGCAAACTTCTGAGTCGTTCGTTTTAAGCGATCGGCGCGGATGAAGGAGCAATCTGGAGCACGAACATCCTTGTTAGCGTTTGGCAGCACATATCCAGCACTAGAGGCTCCTACACGTCCCAATTTACGAGGTCGAACCCAGTTGCCAAGCTGCCTGATGATTTCTGCGGCGACCTCATCCGACTCCAACCCTGATGGACTCATAACAATAATTTCTCCTTCCACTAGCTCCATCTGATAGTCGGGATGCTGCTGCTGAAACGTCTCCAGATCTTTGATCGTGAGGTGCATAGACCCTCCTACAGAGTGTTGCCTAACTTCAGCCTAGCCGAAAGTAGATGAATGGACGCACTGATTCGTTTTCCGTCTACTGCAGGATGGCAACTCCACGTATGCTTGTCTACGGTAAACACATCTAAAACTACCCTCTCATAGATGCAAACTTACGATGTCATCATTATTGGTGCGGGACACAATGGACTGGTTTGTGCGGCTTACTTGTTGAAAGCGGGGTATCGCGTATTGCTGTTGGAGCAACGTTCCGTTCCGGGTGGAGCGGCAACAACGGAGGAGGCATTGCCAGAGGAGGCTCCGGGGTTTAAGTTCAACCTGTGCGCGATCGACCACGAGTTCATTCACCTTGGCCCCGTTGTAGAAGAGTTGGAATTAACTAGGTACGGACTGGAGTACCTGTTCTGTGATCCAGTGGTGTTCTGTCCTCATCCTGATGGCAAGTACTTTCTGGGGCACCGATCGCTCACCCAGACCTGTGCCGAAATCGAGCGCTACAGTCCCCGCGACGCCCAGAAATATGCGGAATTCACCGACTACTGGCTGCGCGTAATTCGGGCCATGAGTCCGATGTTCAATGCCCCACCGCGATCGCTGCTGGATATTGCCGGAAACTTTGACCTGGGCAAATTGCGAGATTTAGTTTCAGTTGTTGGCTCCACCAACAAGGCGCTGGATTTTGTCCGCACCATGCTCACCAGTGCCGAGGATTTGCTCAACGAGTGGTTCGACTCGGAATTTCTCAAAGCACCGCTGGCTCGATTGTCCGCAGAAATGGGGGTTCCTCCATCCCAGAAGAACCAGGGCATCGGCACAATCATGATGGCACTTCGGCACGATCCGGGAATGGCACGGCCGAGAGGAGGTACGGGCGCACTCACTCAGGCGTTGGTGAAGTTGATCAAAACCCTCGGCGGCGAAATTCTTACCGATCAGTGCGTCAAGCAGGTCTTGATCGACGACGGTCGAGCCGTTGGGGTGCGTGTGGCGAATGGCAGTGAATATCGTGCCACTAAGGGTGTGATTTCCAACATTGATGCTCAACGCTTGTTCCTGCATCTCCTGGATGCGGCTGATGTGAACGCGGCGGATCCTGAATTGCGCGATCGCCTGGAGCGGCGCATTATCAACAATAACGAGACGATCCTGAAGATTGACCTGGCGATGTCTGAGCCGCTCAGGTTCGATCGCTACAACCATCGAGACGAATATCTGATTGGCTCAGTGCTGATCGCCGACTCGGTGCGGCATGTGGAAATCGCCCATGCGGACCCAGCGTTGGGACGGATTCCTGATGCCGACCCTTCGCTGTATGTGGTGCAGCCCACGATGCTCGATCCCTCGATGGCTCCCGATGGAATGCACACCCTCTGGATTGAGTTCTTTGCTCCCTACCAGATTGCTGGCTTAGAGGGCACGGGCGACAACGGCACCGGCTGGACGGATGAGCTGAAGCACAAGGTCGCAGATCGCGTCATCGACAAACTCGCTGAGTACGCACCCAATGTCAAAACAGCCACGATCGCCCGTCGGGTCGAAAGTCCGGCTGAGTTGGGAGCACGGCTGGCAAGCATCAAAGGCAACTACTACCACATCGATATGACCCTGGAGCAGATGGTGTTCCTCCGTCCCTTGCCCGAAATCGCCAACTACAAAACTCCAATCGATGGGTTGTTCCTGACCGGAGCTGGAACCCATCCGGGCGGTTCCATTTCCGGGATGCCCGGCCGCAACTGTGCCCGCGCCTTTCTGCACTCCCAACAGCCGATCGCCCAAACCTTACGAGATGCCAGGGATTCCTTCAAATCAGCGACAAAATCCATCCTCCGTCCTGAGTCCAAATCGACAAGAATTGACAGTAGGGAACAAAATTAAGAACCCTATACCCCACACCCCAAACCCTACACCCTTTCCTCAAGTCAAGTTAGGGTTAAACCATAGGCCTGCTTTGAGGGCTGAGCGATCGTTTTGTTAGGAAAGAGGGTGAATTGGATGACCAGTCGGGTTTTGATTTTGGGGGGCAGCGGGCGGATTGGCAGTAGCGTCGCGGCAGATTTGGTCGCTTACACAGAAGCAGATGTGACGATCGCCGGACGCAACCCTACCACGGGTGAGCGGGTTAGTCAAAATCTGGGTTCGCGAGTCAAATTTCTCACGCTCAATTTAGCGGATCAAGCCGGGTTAACCGCTGCCATTGCCAGTACAGACCTGGTGATTCACTGTGCCGGACCCTTCCATTACCGAGATGCTAGAGTGCTGAAGACGTGCACTGCAGCGGGGATCAACTATGTGGATGTGAGTGACCATCCCTCGTTCACCCGTAAAGCAATGGAGTATGCAGCGGACGCCGAGCAAGCGGGAGTCACCGCGATCGTCAACACAGGAATCTTTCCCGGCATTTCCAACAGCATGGTGCGTGAGGACGTGGAGCAGTTGGACGAAGCGGAGCACATTCACTTGAGCTATGTGGTTGCAGGCTCCGGGGGCGCTGGAGTCACCGTGATGCGAACCACCTTCTTGGGATTGCAGCGTCCATTTCAAGCCTGGATGGATGGGGAATGGAAGACTGTGAAGCCGTATAGCGATCGCGAAACCATCGAATTCCCCGCTCCTTACGGCCGCACGGGTGTCTACTGGTTTGACATGCCGGAAACCTTCACCCTGCCTGGCACCTTCCCCGTCAAGACCGTAATCACCAAATTCGGCACCGTTCCTGACTTCTACAACTACCTGACCTGGACGGTTGCCCGCTGGTGGCATCCCTGGATGCTACGACAAACACCCGTAATCGAGTTCCTGTCTCAAGTCAGCCACTTGATGACCGATGTCACCGATCGCGTCAGCGGTATCGGCGTCGCCATTCGTTCCGAGGTCACAGGTAAAAAAGAGGGCAAACCGGCTCGATGTTGCTCAACTCTGGTGCATGAAACACCGCGATCGCGGCAGGCTACGGCACTGGCAGCGTCGCCCAACTGCTACTGTCTGGCGAGTTAAACAAACCAGGCGTCTGGGCGGTTGAACAAGCCCTGCCCACCAACCTATTCGAGCAAACCATTCAACAGCGCGGCATCCAAATTCAGCGCCAATGCCATGATGAAGCGTGAGGTGTGAGGTATGAGGTGTGAGTTTGAGTTAAAGAATTTGTCCGCCATTCGTCATTCCCCACTCCCCACGACCTCTTCTCCATCCTCTGACTGCTCAGCATCTAAATCCTGATTTGCATCCAGACTACTAATTACACGGTTGCGTCCAGAAGACTTTGCCTGTAGCAGATTGTAATCTGCCCGCTTCAATAGGCTAATCCCTCTTGGATCGTCATGTTGTTCTAGAGTTGCTGTGCCTGCACTGATCGTGATTTTCAACCCCAAACCTTCGTCAATATTGAAAGGTTGTTCATCAATTAACCGACACAACCGATGGGCAACCAGTAAGGCTTCACTTTGATCGGTATCGCTTAAAATCACGACAAACTCTTCGCCTCCGTAGCGGAATAGGGTGTCGTGAAATCTCAGGTTATGTCGCAGGCGACTGGAAATTAGTTGGAGCGCGCGATCGCCCACCGGGTGCCCATACGTATCATTAATTCGCTTAAAGTAGTCCACATCCAGCATCACCAGGCTTAACGCTTGCGCTCGACTGCGGGCAGTTTGGATCTGCCGGGGCAGATCCCAGTCCAGGGCACGGCGGTTATTCAGTTCTGTAAGCGGATCAGACAGGGCGATCGCAGACAAAATATCATTAGTCCGCATCAGTTCCCGATGATTTTTCACCATCCGCAGCCCAGCCAAAACTTGCGATCGCAGCAGCCGATCCTGTTTTTCAATCTGCTCCAGTGAAAGCTCTTTACCCCGTTCAGCCTTTTTAGGAAACCGTAGATAGGCGTCCGCCCCCCCTTCCAGTGCTTCTATTCTGGAATCTTGCTCCCAACCGCTTTCCAACCAAGCGTCTTCCAGCATTTGAGTTGGAATGTCTAGCAACATACAGTAGATCCACGCTAACTTAGCCTGCTCCTTAAGCTCGTAGCAAAGCTCCAGGCTGCCCGGCTGATTTCCTTGCAGAATAACAAGGTCAGGCTGCTGTGCCTGGATCAGTGGCACCGCCTCACTAGAGCTGGATGCGACCTCCACGGTGCAGTGAATCAAGTTGCGGAGCCGATCCAGAAGTGTTGAGAGAAAGTCATCACCTCCGACCAACAGAATTGAAGCGTCCATTGACATTGAGTAGCCCAATCTGACCATTCGGGTCGTGACTTCACTAAAATAATGTGGTTTTCATCCTTGCAGATATCCCAAGAATTGCGGTGTGAAGTTCTGCTATAAAACACGCCAATAAAGATCCTCATGTTACCGAACACTCTTAGCGCCTATCCTACGAAATCGCAGAATGTTCAAATTCGCTTCAGCCAATGATGCAACCTGCTCTTCTATACAATCCTGATGACAAAGAATTTTAATCTGATCAGTAGCATTCGTCACTAATTAATTCGTTAAGACCTGGCTTTCTTAAGTCCAAGGCAATTCCTTAACCCATTAGGGCAAATTTGACGTACTGCTCAAATCTACAAAACTCATTCTTAAGGAATTTTGACGGTTTCCAAGCCCTCAAAACAGCCTTGACGGAGCACTATGCGGCAGAGAGATTCATTAGTCTTTACAGATAAACAATTCTTGATAGAAAAATGTATCAAAAGTCCATAGTATTGAGCATAGGTGAGGAAGGTGACAATTGGCGTAGTGGCTAGGGGAAAGGTGTTTCCATTTAGGCGTATGCCAGACTGGTAAGTGTTTCTATCAAACATTACGCATAAAAAGCAGTGCACAGGATGATAGCTAAGTAGCCTTAGCATCTTGATCTTGATAGGTCTGTCTATCTGATTTGAAAATGGAACCCTTGACCCCGTTCGGCTGAGTGCGTTCGGTGACCTCGGCCGAACCGCTCACGTCGAAGCCTTGACTCCCTTTTTTATTCGTGTTGCTGTACACAGTTCATTGTGGCTACTTGTTGAAAGCGTTCGGTGTGGCTCAAGTGATGAAGCGAATATGTCAACGTTCTAAGACTTGTGCAAAACTCCTTCAATCAAGGCAACTGTAGGGGATGGTAGAAGTCTTTTGTTTCAAATACCCGTTTGGACTTTCTGCTCAGTTTAAGCTAACCTTGAACCGACTTTATGTAACAGGTTCTACCGACAACTAGAGAGGTTCGAAAGCACTCAAGTAGTTATACTATAGGCATTCTGTCTATTTTCAGCTAGAGCTGAAATCCTGCTAGACCAGGCTTTTACTGATTTCAGCCAACTTCAATAGCCGCGATCGCACCCTGTTGTTCAACGTTTGAATCGATACACAATAAATAGTATTTTTTCCGGTTAAATACTGTTTCTCTGAGGAGGTTCCAGACACTAGATAATTCAGGGATTGCAATCTCAAATGATGCGCATCTATTGATCTGCTATCTTGATTCCGGATTCAACGTTGTGCAGGAGCACGTCCTCTGCCTGGTGCGATCAGGCAAATCTTCAGCGCTATTCAAGGTGATCTGATTAGATAGAGTCCCTGAACCCGTGTTCCCGATGCCAACCTCAAGCAATTTGAAGTTTGTTTGCTGGGATGACCCTCATGGAAAACGAGATACCGACATCCGATCTATACCTCAAGGGGCACCGCACGCTCACAACCGTTGTGTTCACGGATTGCGTGGGATTCAGTGCTCGGATGTCGGTGGATGAGGAGCACACCTTTGACTTAATTCGTCGCGACCTGAAGCTGATGAAACAGGTGTGTGAGCAGTTTGAAGGTCGAGTGTTAAAAACAACGGGCGATGGGCTGTTGATGTGTTTTTCCAGTGCTGTTAAAGCGGTAGAGTGTGCGGTTGAAATTCAACGAGCGATCGCCGAAGCCGCCTCTAAACTGCCGCCCAATGACTCCCTCCTGCATCGGATTGGTATTCACTTAGCCGATATGTACATCACCAAAACCGACGTGATGGGGAACGGAGTGAATATTGCGGCTCGCCTGCAAACTGAAGCCGATCCAGGCGGTATCTGCATTTCGCAAACGGTTTACGATGTTGCCAAACACGGTCTCCAGCTCAGGGCCAAGTATCTTGGCCCACGGGAGCTTAAAAATATTCGCGAAGTGGTTCCGGCTTACAAAATTCTTCTAGAGTCAGACGAACTGACCGATGACCCGTATGCCGAAGCAATCCACCACCTAGAACAAAGTTCAAATTTGCTTCGGATTAAAAAGCTGCTCTTTTACGTCTGCAAGAATCGCTGGGAGGGCGACCAAAGTAAGGTAGAAGCCTTAAATCTAAAAGCGTTACTCCAGGAATTCCTGGGGTTTGCACCCACCTATGACCAGCTTAAGGGACTTTTGGATGCAGCCGTTGGCACGCTGAGTAAGCGGACTGAGTATGCTTTGATTGCTAGCGAAATTCTCAGCCAGGCAGCCAGGTTCTACGCTCAAGAGCACAATCCCTATTCTCCCCAGGCGTCTCAGGCAATCCGTTCTGATCAGCAAGCTGAATCCAACGGACTCAAACCGGATCCGACCAGCCCCTTCCGGTTTCAAAGCAGCCATCTCCAGCAGATTTATGAACAGATTACGCAAGATTTGGAGCAACATGAGGACGAAGATTTCCTCCGCATTAAGAAACTGCTCGTTTACGTCTGTAAGGGACAGTGGGAAAGTGACCCCACTCGTTTGAGTAAAATTCATACCATTGACCTGGTGCGAGACCTGCATTACGTGGTGCCAGAGTCTGATCAGCTCGTAGGACTGATCGATCGCTTTGTCCAAACCCTCAACAAGCAGGCAGAGTACTCCCTGGTTGCCAATCTGCTGATCCGGGATCTGGGTAAGCTCTATCCTGATTTGTCTCCTGGAGCAAATATCATCAACCCCAATCGGTTTGGCTCCCCAGAGTTGGCTTCGCGGCCGTTATCCAATGCTGGCGCGGCACTGAGTTCGACCGAGCGATCGCGCTTCTACGCTGAAATTGCGGCCGAACTGGACGGAAGTCCGCAGGTATTGAGGGTCAAAAAGCTGATCGTCTACATTTGTCGATCGCAATGGGTGAGCGATTCTGCTCTGCTTTTTTCCATCAGTACGGTGACGTTAATTGAGGAGTTACACCGCCTTGCCCCGACCTTAGAGCGACTTGAGTTAGCGCTGGAAGCTGTCGTCAGAACGCTGAGCAAGCGTGCCGAATACACCGCGATTTCGGACAGCATTGTTCACAGGATGCGGCGTTTGTATCTGGCACAGGATGAGGAACTGCCTGCATCGGGATCACCGCCGGATTCAAATCCGTCTTCACGGTTGCATGGGGAGCCTGAATTGAATCAAGCAGTTCTGGAAGCGGATCGCGATCGCCAACTTCCCGCCAATCTGTTTGATGTTCGTCTCGGAATTATGAAGTATGCGAATCCCCTTAAAGCTAAAATTCTGCTGTTCTCAACGCTGAACCCTGATTTCACATTTAGCTACCAGGATTGGTTCAATTTGAGGCAATATGAACTGGACGGATTGCTAAGAGATGTTCTACAGACCTGCAAAACCTACACAGATCTGGAATTTCTGCTGTATAACACGGCTAAACGCCTGCGCGAATCTGATGAACTTGTACAGACAGCCGATGCGGTGATTAAATGCCTGCGTTCTGTTTACCTGAATAGCCGCTCAGTGTTGGCTTCAGCAGAATCCGTTGAGGCAGACGGGATTAACCTGAATGACTTTGAACAGGCAACGCAAAAGCTGGCGATCGTGGATGATAGTTATGACGATACCCATCAGCTCTACCCATCCTCCCTTGAGCTAGAAAGTGTTACAGAGTTCCCCGTTAATGCAGCAAAAAAAACCAGCTTATTTCCTGCAGAGTAGTGTTCACTGATGGATAAGGTAATGAATGCACACACCTGACTGCAGTTCTGCTCGTCTCCTGATAGGCAATCCCGAAAACAATTCTCAGAGTCCCACCCGATATCGGTTAAAACTCATTTTTCGGAACTGCCTGATCTGGACTTCCAGCCATTAAAGCATGATTGCTATGGATGCCAGTGAGTTACTGAAGCGCTACCGTGCTGGGGAGACAGACTTTCAGGGTGAAAATCTGTGTGGAGTAGACTTAAACGGTGCAGATTTGATTGGTGCAGATTTTACGGATTGTGATCTGCGAAATACAAGTTTTATATTGGCGTATCTGAATCGGGCCAACTTGAGTCGGGCAAAGCTGATGGGAGCACGGTTGAGCGGCGCAAATTTGAGTCAAGCAAACTTGTTGTGTGCCAACCTCCAGGACACGGATTTGCACGGGGTGATTCTCTACGCCGCTGACTTACGCGGATCCAATATGGCGCTGGCAAGCTTGATCGACGCCAATTTAATTGGTGCAGACCTGCGCAGTGCAGATTTGAGTAATGCCAATCTACGGGGGGCTTGCCTGCGGGGAGCAAACTTGCGTTATGAGAAACGGTTCTATCAGGGGGCAGTTCTGCGGGGGGCTGATCTGCGTAATGCCGATCTGCGGGGGGCAAATCTGACGGGAGCAGACTTGAGCAAAGCAGATTTGAGTCGAGCCAACCTGAGTGAGGCGAACCTGCGTGAGGCCAATTTGACCGGTGCAAACCTGACTGAGGCAGAGATTAGAGGATCGTTTTTATCGGATGCGGTTTTGGTAGACGCTGTTTTAAAGCAGGCGATTTTGGTCAACGCTAAACTGGAGCGGGCAAATTTGACGGAAGCGGACTTGACTGGGAGTAATTTGAACGATGCCAACCTGACTGATGCAACCTTGGCAAAAGTGCAATGTTTGCAGTCAACCCTGCAGCGATCGCGCTTAAATCGAACCGATTTGAGTCGGGCAGACCTGCGCAGCGCTGATCTAAGAGAAGCTACGTTGATTGAAGCGTATCTGGGTCGGGCAGACCTGCGGGGTGCCAACCTGACAGAAGCAAACCTGGCCAAAGCTGAATTGAGTAGCGCCAATCTGATCGGAGCCGAACTGCGCGGCGCAACCATGCCCGATGGTTCAATTCATGAGTAGACCATTCTCACAGGTGTCCATTGACCTGGCCAGAAGCGCAGTCTTGTTGTAAACTTCATCAAATGTTACCGTGCGTTTTGCTGAAGCTTCAGTGAACGTTTCTTGATGCTGATTACCCAACACAACAACCTGCTGTCTGTCCCATTGGGCTCTCTTCAGGTGCCAAATTGTCCGCCGATTTTTCAGACTAACCCCAATGGAAATGCTCCACCCAGTTCCACCCAGTTTGTGCAATTTTCGTTGGTGATTCCAACCTACAACGAGAGCGGCAATCTCGAAAAGGTGATCCAGTTACTGAGCAGGTTGCTGGATGAGGTGTTGCCTGATGACTATGAGCTGATTGTGGTGGATGATGACAGCCCGGATCGCACCTGGGATTTGGCGCGATCGCTGATTTCCAGCTATCCTCATCTGCGCGTCATGCGTCGCCAACGGGAACAAGGACTGTCTACGGCCGTGATTCGAGGCTGGCAAGTATCCAGAGGTCGCGTGCTGGGGGTGATTGATGGCGATCTCCAGCATCCACCCGAAACCGTGCTTAAACTGCTGGAGGAGATTGAGCAGGGAGCTGACCTGGCCGTTGCCAGCCGACACGTTGAAGGCGGCGGCGTCAGTACCTGGAGCGCAACCCGGCGCTTCCTATCCCGTGGCGCACAGCTTTTGGGGTTAATGATTTTGCCGCGCGTCGTCAGCCGGGTTTCCGATCCGATGAGCGGTTATTTTCTGGTGCGACGCAGCGCGATCGCCGGGCAGCCCCTCCACCCATCTGGCTACAAGATTCTGATTGAAGTCCTCGGTCGCGGAATCATTGATCAAATTGCTGAGGTCGGCTACGTGTTCCAGGAACGAGAAGCAGGAGAAAGCAAAGTAACCTGGCGTCAGTATCGAGATTATCTACACCATCTGGTCAAACTGCGCGTTAACTCAGGACGCTTGGGGCGGCTCAGACAGCACCTCAGCTTCCCAATCAGACGCTTTATTCGCTTTGGCTTTGTGGGGCTAAGTGGTCTCGTCGTGGACATGGGTGCCCTGTACCTGCTGTTTGATCTATTGGGAGTGGGACTCACCCGCAGCGCCATTGTTGCCGCCGAAATCGCAATCATCAATAACTTTATCTGGAACGATCGCTGGACGTTTGGCGATCTGGCCAGGGAACAACGCGAGGGGCGGATGGTGATCAAGCGCTTCCTGAAGTTCAACATTATTTGTTTGATGGGCTTAATTCTAAAAGTGCTGCTGTTGAACCTATTCTTCAACGCCCTGCACCTGAACCCCTATGTATCGAATTTACTCGCGATCGCACCGTCACCCTCTGGAACTTCTGGGTTAACCTGAAGCTCAACTGGCGAGTCACACAGATCAAATAACGATCCAAAAATCCCCTTACCCCTGCCGCCCAGCCCATCAAGGCGAAAATAACTAGCCAGTTAGCACGAATTACCAACATCTATTGCATTTTCTAACCGACTTTCCTGAGCCGTGGAAAACTCGTAGCAGTTCTTGCCCTGTTGTTTGGCACGGTACATGGCAGTATCGGCGTTCTTAATCAACATCTCTGCAGTTTGAGCGTGGTCTGGGTAAAGACTAATGCCAATGCTGCCCGTAATTGAAACGGTGTGTCCTGCAATTGAGGACTCTTGAAAAACCGTTGTCAGAAGCTTCTCGGCAACGATCGCGGCATCTTGAGCGCTGGGAATCGCGGGCAAAATGACGATAAACTCATCTCCGCCCAGACGGGCAACGGTATCACTCCCTCGCAAGCAGCCAGTCAGGCGATCGGCAAGGGACTTGAGCACGAGGTCACCCATGTCATGTCCCATTGAATCGTTAATCTGCTTAAATCCATCCAAATCGAGGAACAGCAGCGCAACCAGGCGAGGATTCTCATCTGCCCAACTCAATTCTTGCTCAAGACGCTCGTAAAACAATTTGCGATTGGGCAAGCCAGTCAATGAGTCGTGGTTGGCGATGTGGCTAAGCTGATTAGCGGAGCGCTGCAGTTCAGCGTTGGAGCGAACCAGTTCAGCCGCCGTATGTTTAAGTTCCGCTTCTAACCGTTTGTGCTGGGTAATGTCTCGGATAATGCCAACCAGAAACAAGTTGCCGGCCGCATCTTTGTGGAGAGACCGCTTCGTTTCAATTTGATAGGTGATGCCGTTGCGATTCGTAAACAGCTCTTCGTTCTGGTATTCCTGCCCTGTGTTGAAGACGAGTTCATCTTGCTGACGAAACACATCTGCTTCGTGTTTGGGGAACACGTCGTAATCGGATCGTTGGAGCAACTCCTTCAGGGAATGGCCCAGAAATCGAGCGTAGGCTTCGTTCAGTACAATCCAGCGATGATCCTGGTCTTTGACAAAAATGGGATCGGGGATGGTGTTGATGATCGTGTTGAGAAATTCCTTGGAGCGCCGTAGCTCTTCTTGCAAGCGGGCCACATAAACCGTGATTGCGATCGCAGAACCTAAGAACGCCAGCATCGGCGGTATCACTGGAATCCACCATCCCTTTAAGAGGGTTAAATAACAAACCCCGGTCAGGCTGGTTCCGATCAGGATCAACAGCAGAGCAAAGATGCGGGGCGATCGCAACTTCCAACTCATTCCAGCGCCCACTCCAGACCAAACCAGGATCCAAACCCACTCCAACGGTTCAGACCAGGTCTGGATTAGCATTCGTCCATCCAGGGCCGCCCCAATGATTTGACTAATCAAATTGGCGTGCAGCTCAATGCCAGGAATGGGCTGGGAAGCACCGGTCATGCGGCTGCTGTAGGAGGTCGTCACAAAATCATTCAGGCTAACCGCCGTGTAGCCAATCAGGACGATGCGATCGCGCAGCAGTTCCGGCGAAACACGCTTCTCCAGTACATCCATCATCGACACTCGATGAAAGCTATCTGCCGGTCCACGAGGATTCATCAAGATTTGATAGCCGCCCTCATCGGCTCGGGCATACCCACCCGTATCGGATCTAAACCGACGAAAGACTGCATTGCCAAGCTGCATCTCTCCGGTATGGTCTGCCGATGCGCGTGGCGTAATTCCGTCTGCTTGCAAATACTTGAGCGCCAACATCAATGCAAAACTTTGACGGGCTTTGGAACTATCACGGGGTTGCCAGTACAGTAATCCTCGGCGAACTTTGTCATCCTGGTCATGCACAACATTGTTAAAGCCAGCTTGATTGCGTTGACTGAGCAGCGACAGAGGAGGAACTGTGAGTTCGCCTTCGTCTTGAATATGCTCAATGCTGACCAGGTTTGGAATCTGTTGGCTAATCTGCAACAGTTTAGTGTGACCAGGCTCAACGGGTAAATCTCGGTAAACATCTAAGCCGATCGCCCGGGGTTGAGCATCGTGAAGCTTCTGCAGCAATTCCGCCATCTGAGCATCGGGAATTGGATACTTACCCACCTTATGTAGATCTGCTTCATCGATACTAATGATGACGATTCGGTGATCGACAGGCTCCAATGGTCGGAACTGAAAAAACTGATCCAGGGTTGTCAGCTCCCACGTTTGCAGGAATCCAGCTACGCGCAGGGCAATAATACAACCGGCAACGCTCAGGGACGTAAACAAAACTCTACGTTTTCCTCTAACCACTCGATTTAAGCGAGGCCAAGACTTTAACTGGCGTTTGCCCAACAGCATGATAAACGTTCAGGTCAAAATTTTATTCGTTCCTAATGATTAGTAGACGCAACAGTATCCACAGCATCCGTTCGCTAAGTAGGTAGTCCTAATTATTTGTAGGATGGGTTAGCGGTAGCGTAACCCATACAGGTATTGGGTTTCCTGCGTCAACCCAACCTACAACCTACAGTATCTTCAATTTAAATAGAGCCACTTACTTAACCACGGAAGTTGGATTTTATTGAGTTTAGGGCTTACGCAGGTAATGGGTCATTGGTAATCGGTAATCGGACATTCAGCCAATTCCCACTACCAACTATCAGCCTAAACCCAAGATCTTGCGGCCATTTGCGTAAGTCCTGGAGTTGAACCTGCAAAATTCCAGTGCTCCAAGGCAGAAATTCCAATTTCCTGACCAGCATTTTAAAGTGCCCCAAATTCTCAAACGGTAACTTGTCAGCAGTAAGCAGTGATTTGCAACCATTGCGTGATTCATTCTTCAACATCTCGTCCTGCCAGCCTGTGGACACGGAGGTGGTTTAACCGCCATGCAAGGAGAAATTTCCCTGGCGTGGGCTGTTTTAATCCCCTCTATTTACCTCAACTCCTGAAATAGCTAGATTTTCCGGATGAATTGTCTAAGGGTCTATTTGTTGTGGAGAGCCTGTTGGCGATTGGGAACGAGACATGAAGTTGAGACACGCTAAACCACGTCCAGCTCAGAATCTGCAGCTTTCCCTTCAGAAAAACTCCAGGTCTAGGCGTGGACAAGGTTTAAAATCACCAATCCTCAATCTAAAATTTCTATCCTTTGGTTTCAATTTCCGAACTCAAGCTGCCAAAGGCTACAAGGAGAGGCTAGGCTAGCTGATAACTGTTTTGACCTCGTCCTTATGGTGAAAGAGCTGGCAATTTCCACCCGTGGACTGACCAAGCAATTCGATCGCCAAATTGCCGTCCACGACGTTGATCTCCAGGTTGACGTAGGTGAAGTATATGGGTTGATTGGTCCCAACGGTGCGGGAAAAACAACGTTAATCCGCATGTTGGCAACGGCTGAAGAACCAACCCTTGGTGAAATCCACATTTATGGCGATCGCCTGCTACGCGGACAGGACAACCCGAACCTGAAACGCCAGATTGGCTACCTCCCTGATGACTTTCCGCTCTATGATGACCTGACCGTTTGGGACTATCTAGACTACTTCGCTCGTCTATACCGATTGCGAGAACCGCGTCGGAGCCAGCGCTTGCGGGAGGTGCTGGAACTGGTGCAGTTGAGTCACAAACGCCACAGCCAAATTGCCACACTGTCACGCGGGATGAAGCAGCGTCTTAGCCTGGCCCGAACCATCATTCATGAGCCGCTGCTGCTGCTGCTGGATGAACCCGTCTCAGGGCTTGACCCGATCGCCCGGATGCAGTTCCGGGAGATTATCAAAGTGCTGCAAGAAGCTAAAATGACGATTCTGATTTCGTCCCACGTTTTAAGCGATTTGGCAGAGCTTTGTACGTCAGTCGGCATTATGGAGCTGGGCTACCTGGTCGAGAGCGCTTCACTGCAAACTCTCTACCGTCGCCTCAGCCGTCAGCAAATTATCTTAGCAACGCTGGGAGAATTAAACACACTCAGAGCCGAACTTCAAAATCATCCTCAGGTTGAAGATATCGAAGTATTACCGGAAACCCAACAGGTCAAAGTTTACTTCTCTGGTAATCCTGAACAGGGTGCCCATCTACTGCGATCGCTGATCGAATCCGGAATTCCGCTCACCGAATTCCACCCCACCCAAGACGATCTGGAAACTATCTTCCTCAAACTCGGCCATCAACAAGCCTCGTAGGAAAGGTGAAGGGATTGCAGATTGCAGATTGCAGATTGAAAATTCTCCCTACTCCTCCACTCTCCCACTCCCCACCTCCCCCACCCCGCCCCAATACTTATCTGGAGCCATCACCATGATTCCCCACCTCCTGCTTCTCGTTTCAGATTGGAATCCTCAATTCTTTCGAGAATTGAAGGGCCGCCTCAAACCCCGCAACATTGCCCTGACGATCGCCACCTCACTGCTGGTGCAGAGTGCAATCCTGCTTTATCTCTGGGCCGTGCTCCCCAGTCCAACGAGCACCTACAGCCGCTATTGCACCAGCAAGACAGACTATTTGTTGAGTGATTGCGTTTTGGATGCCACTGGCAATCCCATCATTAACTGGCAGATCTGGTGGTCTGATCTGTTCCAGTCTTTAAGTTGGCTGTTGCCCTTTGTGCTGCTGATTGGTGGTGTTTATCTGTTGATTGGTGACCTGGCAAAGGAGGAACGGCGGGGCACGTTGAACTTTATTCGCCTCAGTCCGCGATCGAGCCAGAGTATCTTGATCGGCAAATTACTGGGAGTACCGCTAATTCCCTTTCTGGCAGTTGTCCTGGCAATTCCGCTGCACCTATGGTCAGCCGCACAAGCGGGGATTTCTGCTGAAGAAGTCGTCAGCATTTATCTGGTCACTGGAGCCGCTTGCTGCTTTTTCTATTCAGGTTCAATTTTCTACGCCTTTTTGGGTGGGGCACAGAATTGGTTGGGAGCCGCCGCTGTCTGGTTCAGCTACACCATATTTTTTCAGCTTTGGCAAATCTACCAGCACGATAGTTCCTACTATTTAGGACTAAAGCAGTGGTACAATCTGCCGATTGGAGAGAGCCTCTCCTTTGCCGTTGCCTTTGCAGTAATGAACTTTGGCATTGGGACATTCTGGATTTGGAGAGCCATTAATCGACGGTTCCGCAACCCAAATCAGACCCTGATCAGCAAACGGCAGAGCTATGCCATGACCCTCTGCTTTGAGCTACTCATGTTTGGCTTCGTCTTTCGTGAACATCACCGCTGGGATCATCCAATCTATGACTTGATGACGATGATCGCGTTCAATCTGGTCTGGTTTTTGGTGCTGATTGCGGCCCTGACTCCTCATCGACAAACGCTGCTGGACTGGGCCCGCTACCGACGGGATGGTGGTGCTGCAAAAGCAAAGCGGGTCTGGAGGCGATCCATGCTGCGGGATCTGGTCTGGGGCGAAAAGAGTCCGGCGATAGGTGCGATCGCGCTCAACCTGTTCATTCCCGTAGCTGTGTTCACACCGTGGATTCTGATCTGGGAAGGTGCTGATCAGCAGATTAGAGGTTTTCTGGGTCTGTTGTTCTGTATGCTGTTTCTGCTGATTTGTGCGGCGATCGCGCAGTCCATTCTATTCATGAAGTTTCAAAAACGAGCCATCGCTGCGGTTGGTGTTGTTGGTGCATTAATGATTCTGCCCGCGATCGCAATGCTGACCCTGGGTGTCCATCCCGATCACAATCCTGCCGCCTGGCTCCTCTCAGCATTTGCCTTTGTTGCAATGGAATTTGCGTCTGCTCCAGCCATTGCCTTCAGTTTCCTGGCTCATCTCGCGATTTTCAGCCTGTTTACCCTCCGTCTAACTCGTCAACTGCGTCGAGCTGGAGAATCTGAATTAAAAGCGCTCATGGCACATCGAACGTTGTAAGAGTAGAGAGTGGAGAGTAAAAGGTGGAGAGTGAAGGGTAGAGAGTGGAGGTGGGGAGGTGGAGACTTTTCAATCTGCAATCTAAAATCCAAAATCCAAAATCCCCTAGAATCCCACCACTGATAGAACGGTATCAAACCCCAGAGACAACTGGTTGGTTGGGGTGAGGGCCTGGCTGTTGGGAAAATATCGCTTCAGAAATGTCAGCAGGTTTTTCAACGTTGGAAAGTCCCACTGTGCTCTGTACAGCGATCGACCATCTTGGCCAACTTCAGAAATCTGAAGCTGATAACGACACTGGTAGTTTTCACCACCACGGAATCGAATTGTGTATCGGTAAATATAAGGTTCCATCTGTCTCATCGACCCTGTCGAGTAAGTTAATATCCTATCTTTCCCAATCTTCTAAAAAATATCGAGATTTAGAAGTGAGCATAGGGTAGGTCAAGAGCTGACATTAAGCCGGAAAACTGGTGATTATAGCGTTACCAGAGATTGATTTAAGTCACATTGCTAACAAAAAGAAATTCCCTCTTGCCTGCTCGGCAAGAGGGAAACCGATACCGTGGGAGATTTGCAGAAGAAACTTATGATTTGGGTAAAAGCTTGCTGGAGTAGTTATCCACAGCAAATGCAGGAACCCTATTGGTGTAGTCAATCTGAGTTCCCGTGATTGACTCAGACAGTTTTTCAAATGATTCAGAACGCCAGTTACGCTCATGAATCGGCTTGGATTGCTCACCTAGGAAGTATGCTTGTGTGCCCAATACAGCAGCCACGATCCAACCCACTACGAACAGAGCAATTAGAAGTGTCATCGCGTTCTCCTTTGCAACCCTTTGTTTCAATCTGTAAACAAATGTAACAGAAGCCGAGCGAAATTAGCAACCACTGAGTTTGGGTGAAAACCGATTATTATTCTGTTGAGGGTATCATTCCGATTTTGTCCCTCTTGTTTAACCCAACTGCAAATAGGCTGGAAGTTTTGCTGGAACCGTCCACCTGTAAAGCATTGCTGGATCTTCTTGCGTGGGTACCTGAATGACGCAATTCGGTTCCCAGTCGCTCATGTCAAAGTCATGAGACACGATGCGTGTGCCTGGTTTGAGTTGGCAAAACAGTTGGGGTCTCAGCCTGAGATTCAGATGCGGTAATAGGTAGAGAATGACAACGGTAGCCGCGCTAAAATCGCTCTCAAACAGATCCTGGCAATGAAACACAACACGGTCAGCTACGCCTGCCCATAGAGCATTGTCGTTGGCGTCTCGAATACGATCGCGATCAACATCAATCCCGACACCACATGCACCAAACCGTTGAGCAGCCGTAATCAGGATCCGCCCATCTCCGCTGCCCAGATCGTACAAAAGGTCATCTGAGGTGACGTTAGCGAGTGTCAGCATGACGTCAACGACCTCTGGAGGCGTTGGAATATATCCAATATCTGGCTTTCGATGGATGGTGGTCATTGGTCATTTAACAGTTTGTAAACCTGTATCAGAATCATCTTTCATCGCGATCGCCCTTTTGCCACAATTAATCTAGAGGTACAGTATCTAGAGGTACAGTTGCAAATCTCCCAACTTAGAAAGATGTGTCATTTCTCATTAGCACACTAAAACATGAGAAGACGTTCTCAGGAGCACAAACTATGCATCGAACCATCGCAACTGTTAGTATTGCTGCAACCCTAATTGGTGTAGCTCCGGCCGTTTTTGCGCAGTCAGAATCTTCCTCCCCAGCTCAAATGCTTGGAGTCCAGGAACGCTCCATCAAAACGCAACCTACTCAACAGCAAGCAACTCCGTTGAACCGTGAACAGTTGTCCAGCAATTCGCCCGATGGTCAACTGGTTCTGTATCGAATTGACCCTAAAACACGAGTGGTGATTGGTCCGGCGAACAATAGGCCGCAACCAGGGGAATTACCAGGCGCAGATGCTACAGGGGATAACAAAGTCCAGCTCTTACACGATCTGGATCAATAGTTCCTGGAGCAGTGGTTCTAATCCTTTATGCAATGATGCTGCTCCCTTTGTTCCAAGCCTCTGACTTGGAATATAACAGCCAAAGGCTCTGCCTACACTAGCAAAGAGGCGGAGCCTCGGAACTAGTCAAGTAGTTGTTTTTTTAACAAATTTCCTGGCGATGCTCTTACTAAAAGCATCACAAATTTATACAACCTTGAAATCGGTTGCGCTTGGCGAAGATGCAAACTGGTATATACCCACAGGACTTATGCAAACCTCGGAGGTTTAACCAAAAATCAAGCGTTGTGACGAACAATAGCGACTTAAACCTCGGAGGTTTAAGTCAAAACGCACAAGTCCTAACCCATTGATTGCAATCAATGCGGTTAAGCAACCCGAAGGAATCCTCCTCACTACCAATACGCATTTGGGAAGTGATTTTCCCGTTGCGATCGCTCAATCCCTTCAGGAATTGCCTAAGACAACTATTCGTTAAGACTAAAACTTAATACCGGCTCTACCTGAGCAGCCTGGTTACCCTAACATCGCACTCAGTGCATTTTGGATGGTCTCGTTTAGCCTGGATCCGCGCCATGCCATCAGCTACTTGTCTTGACTCCGCATCAACCTCGTATCGTGCTGTTTCATTGTGAGAGGCGCTGCTTGTCAGTTCAAAGTATTCTCTGATATCAACCAACACCTCGTATGTGTGAACCATTTTGGAACCTCCTCGTTTCAATACGAACGACAGGAATGGGATCAGTATATGAACACAAAGAGGGTGAGTCTTCAGGGGAATACAATTCTTTAGTTGTTGTTATCTAAATTTGAGATTTGTTGTTGAAACGCAACATTGGGTTTTGATTCACTGACTTTCTAAAATCCCATCGCCTTTGCGACAGCGTCTAATTCTGGCTCAATGTCTTGTTTGAGGGGATTCTCGCCGTGTTTGATGGCGGCGTCGGGATCTTTTAAGCCGTTTCCGGTTAATACACAGACAACGATCGCTCCTGAAGGTACCTGGTCTTTCACTTTCAGCAACCCAGCAACTGAAGCAGCACTGGCAGGTTCACAGAAAATTCCTTCTTGAGCGGCTAACAAACGATAGGCGGATAGAATTTCATCATCTGTGACAGCGGTGAATGTGCCTTGACTGGCATCGCGAACCGCGATCGCCCGCTCCCAGTTGGCCGGATTGCCAATCCGAATCGCGGTTGCCAGGGTCTCTGGGGATGCCACGGCTTGCCCAGCCACCAAGGGAGCGGCTCCAGCGGCTTGAAAGCCCATCATGCGAGGCAGTTTTGTGCAGCGCTGATCTTGCTGATATTGGCAGAAGCCCATCCAGTAGGCAGAGATATTGCCCGCATTGCCAACTGGAATGCAGAGCCAATCGGGCGCATCCCCCAACACATCAACAATTTCAAAGGCAGCCGTCTTTTGTCCTTCCAGGCGATAGGGATTCACAGAGTTGACCAGAGTGACGGGATAGTGATTGGACATTTCCCGCACAATGTTCAGGGCCTGATCGAAATTTCCCCGAATTGCCAGCACTTCAGCACCATAGACCAATGCCTGGGCGAGTTTGCCGAGGGCAACATAGCCATCGGGGATCAGCACAAATGCTCGCAGCCCACCCCGACGGGCGTAGGCAGCCGCCGAAGCAGAGGTGTTGCCGGTACTGGCACAAATGACGGCTTTTGCTCCGGCTTCCTTAGCCTTTGAAATGGCCATCGTCATGCCCCGGTCTTTGAAGCTGCCCGTTGGGTTTAAGCCGTCGTACTTGACGAAAACCTGTACCTGTCTGCCAATTTGTTCTGCGATCGCGGAGCCGGGATCAGCGGAGTATTCCCCTCTCGCAGCGTTACAACCGGGGTTTGCTCAGTCACCGGCAAATATGGACGGTAGGTTTCAATCAGACCCTGCCAGCCTGCCAGGTGCAGTTGTGCAGCGGTTGGGGAATTCGGAGAAGCTTGGGAACTAACAGACACACTCAAGGTCACTGGAGGTAGCGCGATCGCAATAAGGTGGACAGAAAAACTTAAAGACAATCCATAATCTGTGCAGACGTTTCGAGTCAACTCAGGTAAACTAAGGAGCTGATGCCTGGAAGTGCATCTTAAGACCGAATCGTTTAATCAAATCTGGCAGATCTAAGTTTAACCCGATTCCAGCGCTTCCCCTGCGTTTTCAGTGATCTGAACCCTGAACGGATTGCAAAACTCTCACACTGGCTACAGTTTTTTTGTAAAGTTCAGGTTAAGATATATTATGTGGTGTAGTGAGTACAAATTACTAGATTCTTCACATGTTGACGATTGAAAATCCGGCTCCTGCTTCAACTTCTTCCGTCGTAACACGCATTTCCCAAGGCTTTGACGGATCTACCGAGGTTCTTCGTCAAACCCGTTTGATGGAAGCTATGAAGACCCAGTATCGGGCAGATCAGCAGCTCAAATTTCTTCATCTCCAGGCAGAGACAGAGTCTCTGCTGCAGCAGTTGCAGGCGATTAAGCAACAGCGTCAAGCCGATGCTAATGAAGTCTTAGTCGAAGCATCCCCTCATTAAGCTGGCAGTTGAGTTTAACAAGACATCTATCGGCTAGCGTCACTAGCTGCAAGATTTTGCAACGGGGCAGAAAGCATTTCAGTCAGTCCAATGTATGCTGTTTCCGTACCGCAGCTACTCTAAACATGCATCAATCCTCACTGGATTTCTTGCTGCTCCAAAACAGTTGCAGTGCTGACTCATCAAAAATATAAGCGGATTCACTATCCATAATCACTCGTTTACCGAGCCGGGGGAAAACGCCGACATCTAGGCGTCCTGCTTCTCCACCGATCAGGTATACGAGGTCTTCATTAAATGGATTGCGAAGATGATGGGGTTGTTGAGGTAACCCAAATCCTATGAAGTCTCCTGTTTCAACTTCGTATTCCATCTCTCCAATCTCAGCAATCCCCCGACCTGACAAAACGTAAACCCACTCTTCTTCGTTCTGGTGAGCGTGATAGACGAACGATTCCTTCCCTGGTGGGACACGGGCGATCGTCACACCAATACGTTTAAGACCAACAGCACGCCCAAGGAACCGTAAATAAATTTCCGAATTTGGATTGAGCGGGTGGTGAAACTCAAGCGCATCCATTGAATTAATGTCTGACGCTTTCAATAGAGAACGTTGTTCATCAGTCATATTATTAGTACCAATAGGAAATGAGGTTGAGCAGAAAGGTGATTCTTCAAAAGCAGCTTGTAACAGCGCCTCGAGAATGAAATCGAATGAGGTTAACTGAGATCTTGCACCAGTCTCAACAAGGGGTTGCCAAAGGAACCAAAATCTGAAAGAAAGGGCGTAATAAAAACTCAGAAGACGGTTATGGAAACCATCGATTCAACACGGCCCAAGGGCTAGTGTATAGCCTCTTATCCCTGATG
>JAAUSG010000239.1 GCA_012034055.1 Leptolyngbyaceae cyanobacterium RU_5_1
TGAGCACGCCGAACCAGCCGATGTAGAGGCGGTTGTTGGTGCTGGTCACCCATTCGCAGAAGCTCTGCCACGGGTTGGAGCGCTCGAGGCGCTGGAATGCAGTCGTCATATGAATTTATGAGTGCTTGATGTAACTTGATAACAATCGATTAGCTTTTACTAACCTTGAAATTACTTTACAGTTCTTCATTACCTTTTGTAAAGTACTCAGATAGATCTTTACCCCCTGTAAATTTTCTGGTGATGACCGATCTCTGTAGGGGCAGGTTTAGTAAACAATCTGCGCATCTCAGCCTAGTCTTTGGCAAAACCTGCCCCTACACCACCGAAAAATTTACAGTAAGAAGTTTTCTTAAGCCTTTTTAGAATCTGAACCAAATTTAAGATTTGCAACAACTCGCTTAACATCCAGCTCCAGAAAGTGATCTAACGCCAGATAGTTCCAGCTATAAGCCCGTTGTGGGTCATGTGAGATACTTTGAAACCCTAAAGCCAGTTTCAGCTCCTCATAGGCTGGATGAATAAATGCTGAGTAAAGGTCACAGAGGTTAGGAAAGTCTTCTCGCATCTGACTCAGAGTGTGTTGAGCATCCTCTAGGAATAAGCACAACGTTTCTCTACGCAGATGAGATGGCTCAATCACCCAAGCACGAACATAAACGGCAGTGGAGTTGAGATCGTCTGGAATTGCCGGTTTAAAGGGGTCAGCCTCTGTGTCGGCTGTGAGATAAACACCCTTGTTAAAGGGTTGGAAAAAGTTCACCTCAGATTCGCTAGTGATTGGGTAAAACACTGAAATAGCTGCTGGATTACGATTATCACGTCGGCGCAGCACTCGAATACCAGCCGTGTACTGTTGAGACCAGGTCCGCAGTACTCGTGCAATTTTGTGCGAAGCGGCGGCTGGATCCTTCAAACCGCGATTGGACTGAATCAATTCGGCATAGGTACGGGCAATCAGATTAGCAGCCGGAACAGCATCGGTGCGTGGATTAAAAGCGTCCGGCTCTAACTGGATGGGTGCCTGGGGTTGAGCAGGAGCGACGAGCAGTTCTGGCAGATTTTGAACTTGAAGGCAGAGGGTTTGACCGTCAAATCGCTTCTCTATCAATCCCAGGGCTACCAGTCGGTCAATCATCATGCCCGCCGCCCGATCGCTGCCTCGGTCTTTCTGTCCATAGAACAGTTCCGCCGCCTCTCGATGCGTGCAAGACACCGACCCTTCTGTGGGGTAAAGCTGAGTCAGCGGCTGTAGCGATCGCTGACCCTGTTCCTGCTGTTGTTTGAGCAGCAGATAGGCCCACAACCGAACAAAATACTCAGCTCGACGACGAGTGACTCCTCCCCGTGCCAGAAGAGTCGAAACGTACTGGTGCTGGCGATCGCGAGGAAAAAACTGATCAAGATCTTCTGGTTCCAATGGTTTACGAGGATCAGGGAGTGGCTGAAGAGAACTTATCATTGGGTGATAGCTAAGCGATTAGTACACAGGAGTTGGCTAACGTAACTTAATGAAGACGTAACGTTTGAAATGGAGTAGAAAACCCTCTTATTTAGAGATTTTTAGAGAAAAAGTACCCAAACGGGTGAGTACTTTTGAGAAATATCAGATGAAAATCCGAAATATAAGGCTCTGAATTGAAGCTTAAGGATTAACGTTCAGGTTTCATTGGCGAGTAAAGATCGTGAATTCACAAGTCGCAGGGTAGGTGTTCCTCACCTCTCCTGACTGATAGGATGTTCATTCTACGAGAATTGCACTTTATTCACAGTAATGATCCCTGAAGCAACAGTATTTTTTAGCGCTTTATTAACTGTCGCACAGGAAAATAGTGCGCTTCAGCAGTTACCTCCAACCGAGGCTGTCTTATGTTGCTAGTGAAATGAGAGAGCCATCATCGTTAACGGTTGATAGTTGACCAGTTGGTTGCCTGACGACTGAAAGGCAAGGTAAAAAACTTCACCCTGATTCACCCTGCTTCACTTTTCTTCTACCAGGTCTATTCTACTTCAGTTGCCTTGACTGTTCTATAACTTATCTTCGCTTTCCTTCAGTTGAGATGACTCTGATTCACAAACCTTGGGTTTTCTACAGCTCGCTCATTGCATCTTCACGGGAGTAGAAATCAGAATAATCCTCAACACTTGAGGATAGGATTTATGACTGCCCCCGCTCTTACAACATCTATGGAACCGTTGCCCATCGGTTCTTTACTCGGTTACCGTACAACCAATCGAGCTGTTAAAGGCTCTGTTGCACGTCGTTCTTCCGGTAGAAGTAAAAGTCTTGCTCGTGAACACTCCCCAGCTCGGCTTGTAAATTCCAACCTGGCTGAAATACCAGAGAGAATCTCGGAGAGTCACTCAATTTGGAGTCACCTGCTTGAGCTGCTACCGCAAGGGTTGATCATCATCTCCCGCAACTTAAAGCCGGTTTACTGGAATGCAAAAGCAGTAGAACTGTGTTCTCGTCTACTTGAGACTGAATTTCCGAACTCTGGTTTGCCATTGCCAGTTTCTGAGGCTTGTCATCGGTTAATGCGAGAAAATTCCTCTCAAGGGGGATCTTTAGTGCTCGAATGTCAGGCAACCGGTGGACAAACTCTCCGAGTTAGCGCTCGTTGGCTAGAATTTCAAGCACTTGAGGAGAGCACCCTATTCAATTGGGCGGCACCCCTCCAATTCTGTAAAGCAAACTCCCCACGCGAACCTTTCCAATCTTCGCGTTCTTACATGGTGGTGTTTTTGGAGAACTGCGATGAAGTGTTGCAGGAAGAGCTACAAATTCAGCAGCGACGGTATGACTTGACAGAGCGGGAAGCTGAAATCTGGATGCTGCTCCAAAAGGAATACACATACCAGGAGATTGCCACCATTTTGCAGATTAGTCTGAATACCGTTAAAACCCACGTTAAAAATGTATACGCCAAGCGGCGGAGCTATCAGGGTAAAGATAAATTCTGGTTCTGCAGCAAATGAAGAGATGCGTAAAGCCTACGGCATCCAGGAAATGCGTAGCGTGTCCGTAGGACTCTTAATCGCGTCTGTACTGGGAGTGGGGAGTAGAGTGTAGAGGAAGTCGTTTGCAATTTCACTTCCGCCTATGACCGCCGCTTCCAGGGTTGTGACCTACAGTCCGGCCTATACGCTGGTTCCAACCTATGAGTGCTTTAATCATTGCTCGTACTGTAATTTTCGGGCTGATCCAGGCAAAAGTCCCTGGTTGACGCTAACAGATGCTGAGGTGCAGATGCGATCGCTTCGTCCCGCTTCTGTATCGCTAACACATCCTCATCCGGGTGCGATTGAAATTCTGGTTCTAAGTGGCGAAGTTCATCCACAGAGTCTCCGACGCACCGCATGGTTTGAGCATATCTATAATCTTTGCGAGTTGGCGCTAACGCTGGACTTCTTGCCCCACACTAACGCTGGGCCATTGAGTCGAGCAGAAATGGAACGGTTGAAAGCCGTCAATGTTTCGATGGGGTTGATGCTGGAGCAACTGACTCCAGCACTGTTGCAGACGGTTCATCGTCAGGCTCCCAGTAAAGTGCCTGAATTGCGTTTGCAACAGCTTGTTTGGGCAGGAGAATTGCAGATTCCGTTTACAACGGGCCTTTTGTTGGGAATTGGAGAGACAGACGTCGATCGCCAGGAAACGCTACAGGCGATCGCTCGTATTCATGAGCAGTGGGGTCATATCCAGGAAGTGATCGTGCAGCCCTACCGTCCCGGACAGAGCGAGGTATGGAACCGCTCAGCGTTTAGTGCAAAGAACCTGGTGAAAACTGTTGCGATCGCTCGCCAACTCCTGCCAGACGACATCACACTGCAGGTTCCGCCGAATCTGATTCAAGAGCCGGACTGCCTGATTGCTTGCCTGGAGGCTGGAGCCAGAGATCTGGGAGGAATTGGACCGTGGGATGAAGTGAATCCAGATTATCCCCATCCGCTGGATGTTGAGCTGGCAAAAATCCTGGCAGCATCGGGATGGCAACTGGTGCCTCGCTTACCCATATATCCCCATTACGACGAGTGGTTATCTGAGCCGCTGAAAAAATTGGTTACAACCTGGCGATCGCGGATTGACAACAAACCTTTTCTCCCCTTTATTGATTAGTTTTCTCAAGAGAAGCTAAGATAAACGTTAGTTTTCCTGAAAGCTTTTTCAGCTTGAGCTTTAGGCTACTGACTCACTAGTGCATAAGATAGGTCGCCTCGATGTTTAGGTCGAATTCTTTAATAGGACTGTGAAAACCCGCTTCGTTCTGGTACGAAAACTGATTCGACCGCTGCTGCTAACTTCGCTGGCATTGCACGGCTTAGTGCTATTTCTTCCATTCCCGACCAACGAAACGTCAGAATCTAAGGAACAGGCAACGGTTCGGGTTGTTCGTCTACCCAAACAAACGAAGCTAGAGCGTCCTCAAGATGCTAAACCAGTCGCAAATAAGTTAGTTTCCAAAACCTCTCGAGCGTTGCCTGTCGCGACTCAGCCCAAACAACAGTCAGCTCAACGTGAAACGCCGACAGACAAGCCCACAAACCCAGCTTCTTCCAAGCAATCTGCCCAACAGCGCTCAGAGCTAGCGCCTGCTTCAAAGTCCAGTCCAGACTCACCCTCCTCATCCCGTTCTCCCAAGCCTCGTCCTTCAGCACCCCCCGTTAAACCTGGTGATTTAGTCGTTGATTTGGCTCGTTTGCCAAACACCCAACCGTGTGATGAGGTGGAAGGGTGCTGGAAATCTGGAAATAGCCAGTGGCGATCGGTCTATTCAGATGTGCAACAGCAGTTGTCTGAACAAGGGTATGAAGTAAAGGAGCTAGATCTGGAGGAAGACACGGGTTTTAAGGTGTGTCAAATTTCCAAAAATGGAATACCAAAGTACTACCTACACTTACTTTCCACGCTGCAAGGCACGATTTACGTGCTGAATCCTAAGCAATTTAGTCGAGAGGAACTAGAGCAAAAGGTGAGAGCGTAGGAAGGGAGGCAGAGCCTCAAATGCTTGCATGGCAAGGCAGAGCCTTGTCACGAGGAGGTCTTGACAACGGACGATGAACCTTAAGTGGCTAATAATGCCTAACGCCTGAGACCGCTACTGATTGGGTTCCAGATCTTTGGGGAAAACTTTCAGGGCGGAGTTGGCAATGGATAGTTTAACTCGTGTGCCAGCGGGAAAAATTTGCTTGTTGGTTACACGCGCCTGTAGTTCTTGCCCAGACGGGATTAGCAGGCTATAGCGATGGTCTCGTCCCAGAAACTGGCGATCGCGAACCACCACAGATGCCGTCTGATCGGGTTCGATCTGGATATCCTCTTGACGAACCATCAGATCGGCGGTGGAGTGAGGGGTGAGGGGTGAGGAGTGAGGGGTGAAGAGTTTTGAATTTTGAATTTTGAATTTTGAATTTTGAATTGTAGATACCTCCCATTTTCCCCCTCTCCCCCTCTCCCCACTCTTCACCTTGAAACATCCAATCTCAGTTCTCCAAATTTCACCATCAAACGTTGCCGGAAGGAAGTTGGCTTGGGTGACAAATTCGGCAATAAAGCGGGATGCAGGTTCCTGGTAAATTGCTTCGGGGGTGCCCAATTGTTCAATCTGCCCCTGGCGCATCACGGCAACCCAGTCGGAGATGGAGAGGGCTTCTTCTTGATCGTGGGTGACGAAAATAGCGGAGGTATTTGTGGCTTTGAGAATATCCCGCACCTCTTGACGGAGTTTGAGGCGGACCTGGAGATCGAGGTTGCTGAGGGGTTCGTCCAACAGAATCAGTGCTGGTTGGGGAGCGAGGGCACGGGCGAGGGCAACTCGCTGTTGCTGTCCACCAGAGAGCTGATGAGGATAGCGATTCTCTAGACCCTTAAGACCAACGCGGGCGATCGCTTCTGCACACAGCTCCTGAATTCGTTGAGGGGTGTAGCGTTTCGTGCTTTTGCGTCCCTGATGCGTTAGCCCAAATCTGACATTCTTGGCCACAGTCAAGTGCGGAAACAGGGCATAGTCCTGAAATACCATGCCAATGTCTCGTCGTTCGGGAGGAACCCAGGCTCCTGCACCCGCAACGACCTGCCCATTTAGCTCAACGGTGCCAGCTTGGGGCTGCTCAAAGCCTGCAATCAGCCGCAGTAGGGTTGTTTTACCACAACCAGAGGACCCTAGTAGTCCCAATAAATCGCCCTGTTGCAGGGTAACGGTGATCTGGTTCACTGCGGGATGGGGCATCTGGGGAAACTGCCTGGTGACACCCTGCAGGCGTAAAATTTCAAACTGTCCCATTGACTCTGTTATTCGTCCTTAAACCCTATTGCAATCCATCATCAACAATTCCAGTCCCATAGTAAAGCTAGCTTCGGAATTATTCTCAGTAAGTTAGGACAATGAAGGCGATCGCACACCGAGCCAGCGCGGTCGCCCAGATATCAGCTCAAGACCTGTCCGCCCGTTGCCGCTGCCATCGTGGATGAAACATCGCGGACGCGAATGCCTAAACCTTGATCACGCCCGACTTTCACGGGGTCTTCATGACTCACTGAGTTGCTTTACAGAAGCTTTATACTGAATGTCCGGGATTAGGAGAGTTCTATGGTCAGTGAAGTGAAGGTAGTTTCAGGACGAGGCATCCCATTGCCAGGGAATGACATTGATACGGATCGGATTATTCCGGCTCGTTTTTTGCGCTGTGTAACATTTGATGGATTAGGAGCACAGGTCTTTGCGGACGATCGCGCCCAGGCAAACGGACAGCACCCCTTCGACCTATCTCAGTATCAGGGAGCCGAGATTTTGGTGGTGAATGCTAACTTTGGCTGTGGTTCATCTCGTGAACATGCACCTCAAGCTCTATCTAAATGGGGTATTAAGGCGATTGTAGGGCAAAGCTTTGCCGAGATTTTTTGGGGTAACTGTGTGGCGATTGGTGTTCCCTGTCTAATAGCTGCTCCAGAAGATATACAGCAGCTACAAACATTAATCAAAGAAAACCCTGAAGTTAATGTGATGGTTGATTTAGAAAATTTGTCAGTGAAAAGCGACGGTTTGTCTATTCCAGTAAGAATGAATGAAGGTTCAAAACAGATGTTCTTACAAGGTACTTGGGATAACTGCGGACAGTTGGTTAGTAATGCCGAGAAAATAAAAACAACAGCGACTAAGTTGCCTTACCTAAATTGGCAGAATGCTTAAAATTTTGCTCTTAATCAGCGATCTGTATTTTCGTCCTCACAAGGTACAGGATCGTAACCACCTGGATGAAAAGGATGACAACTTAGAATACGCTTAATTGCCAGCCAACTACCCTTAATTGCACCAAGGGTGGCGATCGCTTCGAGCGCATATTGAGAGCAAGTAGGCTGAAATCGGCAAGAAGGCGGAAATAAAGGAGAAATGAACTGACGATAAGCGCGAATTACACCCAGCAAGATAGTTTTCACTTTTTAGTTCTAATATTCAATTAAATTCCCAACACCTCAATTTTAATTAATCTTAAATGATCGAGAGAGGATTTTTTCTGCTTTCTAGTACCTGCTGGTATTGATGAAGTATTTCACGGCGTTTTTCCAAATTACGTCTTTGACCGATTAAAGTTTTATCTAGCATGTTTTTTGTTTCCAGCTCTTGATTCAACTGGTTTTCAAGCTGCAACATTTCATTCTCACTTGAAATACTAGCCTGGCGCTGAAGCCTCCTAACTTTTTGTCGTGTATAGATAATTCATCCTCTTGCTCTTTAACTAATTTGGTTAAATCAGATAGATCTTGCTGTAGATGGAAGACCATTTCTTCTAGCTTGTTTAAAGGAGCTTGCTTTAATTCAGAATCATCTAGGTCAATAGCTAAAGGAACCTTCTTAGATTCTTTTGCCAATATAGAAATTGTCTCCCATAGTTCGCCTTGATCAGAATTTACACGTTTGATCTCGAGGCCGACGAGGAAAAAGAAGATCGCCATCAGCCCGTCGTTGATCCATAGCGACAGCGGCTTGTTCAGGGCCATGGCCCCGACCTCAAATCCCACGCGATGGGAAAGGAGACCCCTCGTAAACAGATACAGCGGCGAGTTGCTGAGCGCGAAGGCGAACAACGCCGCAACGCCGAGGGCGAGGCCCCCGGCGCTTTCCATTTCGATGAAGTTCTTGATGCGACTGGCGATCTGTTCCATCGAACCCTCCGCTTACAATACGGCGCCCGCCGCTTTTCGGCTCACGCGGAGGGGCCGCTTTGGACCGTCGCGGCGCGCCGCCGCACGAACG
>JAAUSG010000033.1 GCA_012034055.1 Leptolyngbyaceae cyanobacterium RU_5_1
CGTCAGCGACGGTATTGATGAACGATCTCAAGCCGCAGGCTATCAAGCGGAACGATTCCAATTTCCCTCGAAATTGGCTCATTCATAAGCCGTTATATACCTGAGCTTTTTAGCCTTGATCTACTTAGTTCACGACATGGTAGTTTATGGCTGGTGAAATTTCTAATTTTATTTATGGGGCAATAGGAGGTGGCTTAGTAACAGCAGGACTGAGAATTGTGGAGACTTATTTTATTGCTCCTCGTTTGATGGAATCGGCAGAGTCACGAAAAAAATTACTCCTTTACGGCAAACCATTGTGGCGAGCTTGCCATGATCTCTATTACCGCCTGTTTTACATCAAGCAAAAAATGCACAGTCCTCGTAATAATCTGTCAGGTTCACTGAAGGATGCTGAATCATTAGAGTGGTTTACAACGAAAGAAGGAAACTACATAACTTCTGCTGTGTATATGATTGCTGCTGTGTCAGCTTGGATTGCTTTATACGAAAGGGATACCGTTTTCTTACAGTTCGGCAAGGAATCATTAACTAGCCAATTTCTATTAAAAGTTGAGAGGTTTAGGGCCAGCATTTCAAATAGCAATATACTGTGGTTCCACTACGTGAATGGGATAGGAGAACAGTTAATTGAAGATGGAGAAAGTAGACCTGTGTCCTTTTCTAATTTTTGTTATAAACTCCTGAAGGATGAGGACTTTAAAGCCTACTATTCTCATCTTTTTCAATTCTTAAATCAGGTTAATCAGGGTGAGTTTGAAAAAGTATTGAAGATACGCTTGATGCTCTAAATGAAATCAAAAAGTTTCTTGTTTGCAAGAATATAGTTATAGAAATGCCAAGAGAATTTGATCCGAATTGAAGCAATCGAGCGGTATATTGGCAACAAGCTAACATATGCTCTGAGCCTGATAGAAAGATCAAACCTATAATGGAGAGGCGTACAATCTCTGAAGCAAGCAGTATGTCACTCAGCGAACTATTGCCTACCATTAATCAATTATCTCATCAAGATAAGCTTCGACTGATCCACTTTCTCCTCCTAGCAGTTGCTAAGGAAGAAGGGTGCAATTTAGATCCAACTAGAGAAGCTGATCCAGCAAACGTGCTGATCCAGCAACTTGCATCCACTGAAGCAGTGGTATGGTCGCCTCAAGCAGATAGTGCAGCAGTTCAAGCATTGTCGGATCTTCTGGCTACAGCGAAGGAAGCATCCAATGCTTGATGGGCAGCGGTATTCGTTCACTGAGCGAACTGATAGTCTTGGGCGATCGATCATCATGCCATATTTGCCCTTGATCCTCACTAACGGAAGCCGTTCTGTAGAAGTGATGGGACTGTTGGATACAGGTGCAAGTGTCAATGTTCTGCCTTACGAAATTGGTGCACAGCTAGGGGCGATCTGGGAAGAGCAGACTGTCCCTATTCAGTTGAGCGGAAATCTGGCTCATAGTGAAGCACGGGGATTGGTGCTGTCTGGTACAGTGGCTCAGTTTTTGCCTTGCTTGCTTGCATTTGCCTGGACTCAGTCAAGTGATGCACCTGTAATCCTCGGACACATGAACTTTTTCGCGGAGTTTAACGTGTGTTTTTATCGGCACGAGTTAGCTTTTGAGGTTCATCCAAGAGAAAATTGAAGTGCGATCGCTGCTTTTGTGGATTGGGTTAACAGCGTGCAACAACTCATCTTCTGTCTAACCCCTTACCCTTTTCTAATTTCAGCGATCGCCCCAATTGACACAAAACCTGAAGCGCAGTTTATCAGAAGCAATTGAATCTTTGCGAGTCGATGCATGAGTTGGAGAGGGGCGATCGCCGAACGCTGAACAAACTATTTGAGAAACTATTCGGCACTGCTGAAGCACCAACTTATGATGTGACGACAATGGTAGCGATGGCACGATCGCGGTTGAACTGACGACGCCAATGAAGCAGCCAGATGGAACCTCCAGGTTGATGTTGCTCAACGGTTACGTATCCGGCGATGCCAACCATGCCAAGATTTCAGCTTTACTGTCGGCAAGTCCTTTATAGGTCAGTGATGCTGGAGACATGGACTGGATTGCAGAACAGAGGTGCGATCGCAGCTGTGAATCCTGCTTCAAAACGCGGCAATCCCGAAAGTAGGTGCGAATGGTAAACAGCGCCGCGTCCACCTCTGGGAATCCCCAAACAACCTGTCGTTCGATTCGTAAATAAAGTCGCGGGTTCTGTGGGTCAAAGTGTCTGCCCTGCCATTCACTCGCAGCGATGTTTGGGGGGGATTCTGGGTGATGGTTCAGGCGCGTATCGGTGCTCAGTCCCCAGGCAAACCGAACAGCAGGTCTGCGCGTGATCATCGTGTTCACGATCGCCCCTGCGCGTCGATTCATAGTTTCCATTCCAGCTACGGGCGCATGGATTGTGGCAAAGTCCTTACCAATCTTCGCTGCAGCCGACCAGTGGTTGGGATAGCAGAGATGGATGGCACTCACCCAATGATGGCCATCCACCCGACTGACGGCTGTCAAATCGTCCTGGATCTGCAATACCAGAGCATCAAGCGTGGAGGTATAGGGCGGGGAAACTGGAGTCGCTTGCGTATGAACGCCTTGTAACTGTCCGTTAGCATCCAGCGACAGAGTTTCTCCAGTCAACTGACAGTGAAAGACCAGACCATCCCTTGCAGGTTGTGTTTGGAAGTGATCGGGATGTTCCTGGCAAAGGCGATCGATGATGAAATGGGCGATCGCGCCTGCTGCCCCATCTGAATAGTCATGCGTCTGATAATACTTATCCAATCGCTCTGCCCGCGCCTGCAATTTCATCTGTCGATAGTGAGCAAAGCCGTTATCAATCTGAAATACCTGCTGGTCTGCTTGTCCATTGCCAAAATCAGTGCCAAAGCCAACCAACCCCGGTTTCACCTCATAACGCCCATTTGCCAGGGGAAAGTAGCAGGCTGCACCCTCCAGGTCATCAATTGACGTTGCCTCATGCAGTAGGTGGTTTACGGTCAGTTCCATAATGCAAATGGCAACATTAAAACAGTTCATCCATCTGATCGTAAATTTTCTCTAGCGTTCAAAATTTTGTAGGATGTGTTAGGCGGTAGCCGTAACGCATCTATCTCCTGACAACGATGCGTTACGCTGCGTTTTCTGAGATACCGAAGGCTATACACATCCTACGCAAGGATTCGGAGTTACTAAATCCACGATCCTGAGTTAGCAATTCTCTTACCTATGGATTTGTTTGACCAGCATCGCCACGAAGTCACCGCAGCCGAGGCTCCACTGGCGGCGCGGATGCGGCCTCGCACGCTGGATGAGTTTGTCGGACAGGATGCGATCGTCGGTCCGGGGCGACTGCTGCGACGGGCAATTCAGGCCGATCAGCTTTCCTCGCTGATTTTCTATGGGCCACCGGGAACCGGAAAGACGACGCTGGCACGGATTATTGCAAATACAACAAAGGCGTATTTTATTGCGATTAATGCAGTGCTGGCAGGAGTGAAGGAGATTCGCGAGGCGATCGCGACTGCCCAGGAAAACGCGGCATGTATAGTCAGCGCACGATTCTGTTCGTAGACGAGGTGCATCGCTTCAACAAAGCTCAACAGGATGCGCTGCTGCCGTGGGTGGAAAACGGCACGGTGATTTTGATTGGGGCAACGACGGAGCATCCCTATTTTGAAGTGAATAAGGCGCTGGTGTCGCGATCGCGCCTCTTCCAGCTCAAGCCGTTGGACGAGAAAGTCCAGGCAAGGAACGCCCCAGCTATGCCGACCACCTCAGCAACACCCTCTCAAATACGGAAATTGCCAGGGTGCGTAAGGTGTTCAGCCAATCCTTAAGTAATCAGGTGGTGATCTGGGAAGGCGCGATCGCGGTGATCTTGACCAAAACCTCGGAGTTTTAAGTAACGATGCTGGGCATGATGTTTGATTCCTGGTTAAAAACTCCGAGGTTTGCGTAAGTCCTGCTGATAAGATTGAGGGACAACACCGAATTGGAGAATAATCAAAAATCTCTCCTTGAACGAGTGACAACGTAGTCAAAGGCCCGTACCACTAGTAGGTATGCTCCTTAAAATCAGGCATGTACCCAAGAACTAACAGTAGAACTAACGGCGAAGAGACTAAAAAAGACAGGCCCCTGTTTTTGGTCTTAAACTTTGCGATCGTTGCCCTTTCAAGCACCATTCTGGCAGGCATTTTGGCAATTTCACTGGTGAAAGCCTTTTCGTTAGGCGAAGAAGCGGGTATCAGAAGCCTTGCCGCCACGATCCTGCCGTTCACAGCGATCACCTACATCATTTTTTTCAGCCGATCCTATCGACCCACCAACAAAATCCCAGACGGCATCCTGTATTTCCTGTTCACCTTCTGGACCACTGCCTTATTTGCCCTCTCCAATTTTCTGTTTTCACGCAGAATCCCGGTTCATGTGGGAGAGTTCACCATCTCCCTCACCATTTGTCTTTTAATATTCATATTCAAGCACTACCCCTTGCGATCGCTGTTCTCATGCTCCTATGGAGTCGTGTCTGGCTTTTTGCTCTACATTTTCCTCTTTGGGCTACCAAACCTTGTGGTGAACCCAGGATGACTCAGGAATGAGAATTAAGTAATATCACATTTTGTAGTAACGCATCGACCCTTGGCAACGATGCGTTACGCTGCGCTAACACATCCTCCGCAAGAATTTGGAGTACCGTGGGCATGATCTACACGACTGGATTACGCGGGATCTAAGAATTTTGCAACGGATTGAACATCCTTGTCGCCGCGGCCTGAGCAGTTGATCACAATTCGAGGGCTGCCTGTGAGTTGCGGGCAAAGGGTTTCTAAATGGGCGATCGCGTGGGCCGTCTCCAGAGCTGGAATAATTCCCTCTAGTTGCGAAAGGCGTTGAAACGCGGCCAGAGCCTGTTGATCCGTGATGCTGTAATACTCGGCGCGACCCAAGTCCTTCAGGTAGCTGTGCTCTGGCCCGACGCCAGGATAGTCTAGCCCAGCACTAATCGAATGCGGCTCCACCACCTGACCCTCCTCATCCTGGAGCAGGTAACTCATCGCACCGTGCAGCACTCCCACCCGTCCCTGGGTCAACGTTGCCGCGTGTTTCCCGGTCTCTACTCCTTCACCCGCCGCCTCAATTCCAATCAGGCGCACGGTTGGCTCATTCACAAACTCGTGAAACAACCCCATCGCATTGGAACCACCCCCTACGCAAGCCAGCAAAATATCTGGCAAACCGCCCCATTTCTCCAGGCACTGAGCACGGGTTTCCTGGCCAATCACTGCCTGGAAATCCCTGACCAGCATCGGATAGGGATGTGGCCCGGCGACAGAACCGAGAATGTAGTGAGTCGTCTCGACATTGGTGACCCAGTCGCGAATTGCCTCAGAAGTCGCATCTTTTAAGGTGCCCGTTCCCGACTCAACCGGACGCACCTCTGCCCCCATTAATCGCATCCGGAACACGTTCAGTGCCTGCCGATCCATATCGTGGATGCCCATGTAGATGATGCACTGCAGCCCAAAGCGAGCGCAAACTGTTGCCGTTGCGACACCGTGCTGTCCCGCCCCCGTTTCAGCAATAATTCGCTGCTTGCCCATCCGCTTTGCCAGCAACACCTGCGCCAGCGCGTTATTAATCTTGTGTGCTCCGGTATGGTTCAGATCCTCCCGCTTCAGATAAATCTGGAGTCCAGTGCCGTCAGAATGCGCATAGTAAGCGGTCAACCGTTCCGCAAAGTACAACGGCGTCGGGCGTCCCACGTAGTCTTTCAACAGCCCTGCCAGTTCTTGCTGAAAGTCCGCATCTCCCTTGTATCGGTAAAATGCTGCTTCTAGCTCTGTCAGCGCTGGCATCAGAGTTTCGGGCACATACTTACCGCCAAACTTGCCAAATCGCCCCAGTGAATCGGGATGCTGGGTTGAATGGGTAGGCTGAAGACCGGAATGGAGGGGAGTTGTGGTCACAGGACTGGTTCAGATTGCGGGACAGCCTTCATTATAGGGTGCAGGAGTTAGCAAGCATGACATCCAGGGGCGATCGCAGTATCGTAAAGCATGAAACAGTCCTGGCTGATCCATAGAATTCGGACAATCCTTTATTGAAGGTGCAGTCATGACCGTCACGACACCGATTCGCCAAATTCAACTCCAACCCGGCAGTGTGGTCACCATCTCCGGTATTAGTTGGCAAGCGTTTGAAGCCATCTTGCAGGAAATGGGCGAGAAGCGCAGTACCCGTTTAGCGTATTTTCAAGGAACATTGGAACTCATGTCCCCTCTGCCACAGCATGAACGGGCGATCGTGATCATTTCTGACCTGGTTAAGCTGCTCCTGCGCAGACAAAAGCGCCCCTGGGAATCGCTGCGATCTACCACATTCAAACAACAGGGCATTGCTGGAATTGAGCCGGATGATTGCTTCTATATCCAGAATTACCAGGCTGTGATTGGCAAAGATCGGTTGGATCTAACCGTTGACCCACCTCCCGATTTGGCGATCGAAAGTGATCTGACCTCAAAGACTGAAGTCGAGGCCTATCTGGCGTTGAAAGTTCCAGAGTTGTGGGTTTATGGAGCCGGAACATTAACAATTAACGTGCTACGTGGCAATGAGTACGTGGAAACTCCAACGAGTCTTACATTCCCAGATTTGCCGATCGCTGAAATGATTCCCAAAGTAATTGAAAGAGCAAAAAAAATCGGCACCAGTCCAGCATTGCTGGAAGTTGAAGATTGGCTTGATCAACAAGCTCGGTTGTGAATAGCGATCGCGTTGGGCTGAGATCCCCGACTTCTTTGATAAAACCGCTTGCCATGAGAAAAGGGAAGAACAAATGGACTTTGCTGGCGAGTGACAGATGAAATATTCGATCGAGTCATGGAAGAGTTTGAAGCATTTTGTGCTGAGCATTACGGTTCTCTCGAAATTGAGTTATCATCTGAAGCGAAGTTTGAGATCTAGTCGTATACCGCAAGCTAACAAGCGCGATGCACCGGAACTTTGGAGTATACTGGTTAGCTCGGCTTGTCTGAGTCCGGTGAGCGCCGACGTTAGCTTGCCAACTCATCTAGCTAACTGCGGAAGTATTGACAACTTAAGGCAATCGTATTACATTAGCCGCAACTGAGTAAGTCAGCTTAATTTTTGTCTCATAGCATGCATAGCTGTTGTATCGATGAGACGAAAAGCGGGGGAACCAAACTCTTTTAGAGCATAGGGGCGTATCTTCAGTGTAATTTCTGAAGAGGGGCATCTCTCAGCCCTAGTCCGGCAGCTAACCTCGCCAGCCTTGGGAGAAGACTGTAATAAAGCGATACTGCGCCATCCTAACATTGTGGTCATAGCTGGGCTTATTTGCTTAATTCAGGATTCTTATTTGGACTCTCAGGAATACAGTCCACTTTGAAATAAAAAGTTGCTGCTCATGACTTTGATGAGTCCTGTTTCGCGTACAAAGGGTTCGCTGTTGCAACCTTTGCAAAGTTTGCTGAAATCCAATATTGTGTTTCCGATCGCCGGCTTTGCTGGGGTTATTGTCCTTTGGTGGGTCATTGCTTTATTCCGGCATGAAATGATGCCTACTCCCCCCGAAGCCTTAGCCAAAAATTTGGATTTTATTCTGCATCCGTTTTATCGCCGAGGCCCCGGCGATTTAGGATTGGGTTGGCTGTTATTAGCGAGTTTGCGCCGGGTCTGTATCGGCTTTTTGTTAGAGAAACCGAACCTGACGGTCGGGTTTGTCCCTGTGAATGACTGTGCCCCCTTTGCGATCGCCTGGGAAAAAGGCTTCTTTCGCAAATACGGACTGAACGTCACCCTTAGTCGTGAAGCAAGTTGGGGTAACTCCCGCGATGGCATTATCTTTGGTCGCTTAGATGCCTCGCCAGTAGTTTCTGGAGCCGTCACCAATGCCCGCACAGGGGCGGAGGGAGCGCGGCAGTTCCCCTCTGCGCCGCGATGACCATTCATCGTTACGGGAATGCCCTCACCATGAATCGCCAACTCTGGGAAGGAGGATTGCGCCCGTGGCACACCTACGGCGGCGATTTAGAAGCGTTTGGGCGCGATTTACGCACCTATTGGGAAACATCGCCGTTAGATAGCCGGGTGTGGTCTGTAGTACTCAGCTCCTCCATCTATGAATATTTTGTGCGCTACCTGTTGGCAGCAGTGGGCATTAACCCCATCAGTCAACTGCGGCTGATTATTACGCCGCCACCCCAGATGGTAAGCAACACGCGCATTGGCTCGATGCAAGCCTACATGGTGGCAGAACCGTGGAATACCCGTGCGATTTCGGGGAACGAAGGCATCGGCTTTACCTTCTTGCAGGGACGAGAAATTTGGCGCGGACACCCGGATCGCCTGCTGGTGGTCCGCGAATCCTTTATTGAGGACTATCCCAAAACCTATCGATCGCTGGTCAAAGCCCTGATCGAAGCCTGCCAGTATTGCAGCAATCCCGCCAATCGAGCTGAAGTGGCTACGCTAATTTCCCAGCGCAGCTTTACGGGAGCTGCCACCCAATATACGCAACCCGGCATTCTCGGCCACTACAACTATGGCGGCTTTGATCAGCAACCCCGCTTGATTAACAGTCCCGAAACGACCCTGTTTTTTGACTTGCCCGATACCCTTTCCACGGTGCCTCACGACCATTCCACCTTTCTTTGGCAGTCAGAAAGCCTCTGGCTGATGACCCAGGCGGCTCGTTGGGGGCAAATTGCCGAATTGCCAAAAGATGCGGACGCGATCGCCCGTCAAGCCTGGCGCACAGACCTCTACCGCGAAATCGCCGCCGAGATGGGCATTGAATGCCCCACTGAAGACTACAAACTCGCACCGGGCACCGCCTTTATTGATGGCAAGCCCTTTGATCCCAGTGATCCGGTCGGTTATCTCAAGCGTTTTGACATTCGGGCCCAGGCACCCCAGTCCTTTTTCCTTGCCTAGTGCGGCTGTTTGCCCTGTCCATTAACCCAAGCAGGAGGCTGTATGACTTCTATGACGCCATCTACCAGTCCTAATTCCGCTAACACTGGAAATCGGAACGCATTGCTGTCCATTGAGCAGATTGTCAAGACCTATCGCAAACCCAACGGCGATCAGTTTGTCGTACTCAACGGCATTGACATGACGATCGGTCAGCAAGAATATGTTTCGATCATTGGGCACTCTGGCTGTGGCAAATCAACTCTGATGCGGATTGTCGCGGGTTTAGAAAAACCCACTTCGGGTCTCGTTACACTCGAAGGCAAAGCCATTCGCAAGCCTGGTGCAGAGCGGATGATGGTATTTCAAGGCTATGCGTTGTTACCCTGGCTAACCGTGCGCGAAAACATCCGCATGGCGGTCGATGAGGTCTTTAAAACCATGAGCCGAGCCGACAAAATCGCCATTGTGAATGAACACATCAATATGGTGAAGCTCTCGGCTGCTGCCGACAAATATCCCCATGAGTTGTCAGGCGGGATGAAACAGCGGGTCGGGGTGGCACGGGCGCTCGCAACCCGACCCAAAATGCTGCTGCTAGACTAACCCTTTGGGGCACTGGATGCCTTGACGCGACCCAAATTAGAGCAGGACGTTCTCGAAATCTGGAGCCAACATCCTCAAGCGGTGATGATGATTACCCACGATGTAGACGAGGCCATTTTTATGTCCGATCGCGTGGTAATGATGACCAATGGCCCCAGTGCGACCGTTGGCCAAGTTAAGGATGGTATCAATGCGAATCGAGGCATGAAGACTGGTGGCGATCGTTTTTAACAGACGCTACATAGCCCAACAGCCCCTGGCAGGCATCCGTTAGTAGATCAAGCACCTGATCAAAGCCCTTTTGTCCGCCGTAGTAGGGATCAGGTACTTCTTTCAAGGTGTGGTGAGTACAAAATTCACACATCAGGCGAACTTTGTCGCGGTACTTACCAGTTGGATCAAGACGGCAAATGTCAGCATAGTTATCTCGATCCATTGCCAGGATCAGATCAAATTCCTCAAAATCTGACGTTGTAAACTGGCGTGCACAACCGTGCATTGGAATTCCTCGTTCGTGAGCAGCGGCGGTCATGCGGCGATCGGGAGGACTACCGATGTGATAGCTAGACGTTCCGGCTGAATCGCAAGCAATTTCCCCAGCCAGGCTTTCCTGCTGAATCAAGTGGTTCATCAGATTCTCTGCGGCTGGGGAACGGCAGATATTCCCCAGGCAAACAAATAGAAGCTTGTAGGGCATTGAACACCATTAATTGTTAGTGGCTTTACAATCCCGGCAGATTAAGTCCTCCAGTCAGCTCCTCCATTCGCTCACGCATGGTTGCAGTGGATTTGTTATAGGCATCTTTCATTGCAGCGGTGACGAGGTCAGAAAGAACCTCCGCACCCTCGCCAAGGACATCTGGTGAAATTGCAACTCGCAAAGGCTCCTGGTTTCCACTGAGGACGACCTTAACCAATCCGCCTCCAGACTCACCTTCAATCTCCATCTGCTCTAGCTCTTCCTGGAGTTTCTTGGCTCCTTCCTGAACCTGTTGAGCTTTTTTGAAGGCTTCTGCAAGCTCTTTCATCTTGCCAAGCCCGAAGTTAAATCCCTGTCCTTGTGACATAGCGCATTAAATGAAGTAAGAGTTCAATACAAGCAATTCGCTGTCTCATTATGACACTGCTCTAACTAGAGGGTTTATTTTTTCCAAATTAGCAAAAGCAGCGTTTGATGCAGCCCCTTTAAATGGGTTGAAACTCTCCTAGAATCTTGACTTCTGGTTCTAACCAGAGCAGCCAGCGTTGTTCAACTTCTTGCTGGACATGGCGAATCAGTTGAAAGATGTCCGTTGCAGTGGCTGTGCCGCAATTGAGAATAAAGTTTGCATGACGTTGGGCAATTTGTGCTCCGCCAATCTGATATCCTTTTAACCCAGCTTGCTCAATCAACCAACCTGCCTTATGTTCACCCGGATTACGGAAGACGCTACCGCAGCTCGGTAAGTGGTAGGGCTGGGTTGTGCGGCGATGATTTAAATGAGCCGCTGTATCCGCTGCAACTTTGTCGGGTTCCCCTCCCAATTTCAACTGGAAGGTTGCTTGGGTGACTAGCCAACTTCTACCTTGCAGAGTGGAGGTTCGATAGGTATAACCCAACTCGCTGGACGCCAGAATTTTAGTTGTCCCGTTGGGCAGCAGGACATGGGCATTGACAAGAGATTCAGCAATGCAACCGCCGTGTGCGCCAGCATTCATGACGACAGCACCGCCAACTGTTCCCGGAATGCCAACTGCCCATTCCAGTCCCTGCCAACCGCGTTCAGCGGTGTGCCATGCCAATCGGGGCAGGGGTTCACCCGCTCCCACCGTTACCTGTCCTGTGTTTGGATCGAATTTTGTATGGCGGAGCCGACGGGTGCCAATGACGAGACCGGAAAGCCCGCGATCGCTAATTAGCAGGTTTGAACCCGCTCCCAGCAAGGTTACCGGGAAGCCTTGAGAATAGGCCCACTCAAATCCTGCTTGCAGCTCTTCTAACGTTCGGGGAGCCACATACCACTCTGCTGGCCCACCCACTCGAAAGGAGGTCAAATGCGCAAGTGGAATCTGAGCTTTGACTAGACAATCTGTGCCAGGAAGTTGAATTTGATAGTTGGGTGATTGGGACACGTAGCAGGATGGGGTAAGGTTTAGGTTAACTGTCCCTGGAATTGCTACTTTTGGAGATTCGTACGAAAGAGTCATGATTTGATTAGTTTAAACGCTGCTCTGGGCTAGAGACCTCTTGAAGATTCTGCATTCCTATCTCCACAAAGCGCTTCTGTTTAAGGGTTGAAACACTTAGCTAGAATGCTTCTTGAGGATCGATCCAAAAACTCCTGGATGAATTATGTTGAACTCTATCGGGGTTTTGGACAGGCTTTAAGCGTGATTACACCACCCGTGCGAGAGTTCTTGCTCAACACCCTGGTAAAACGCCATTACTTCAGGAATGATTTGATTCAAATTACCCGCTCCAAGAAAAAGAGCGGTATCTCCTGGCATCAAGATTTCTATTAACAGTTGACTGATGGACTGCAGCGAGGGGCGGTAGAAGACAGCATGATGACGTTCAGCGATCAGGTTCGCCACTTGCTCACCATGGATGCCACTCAGGTTCGGCTCACCGGCACTGTAAATGTCACTAACAATAACGACATCAGCATCTTCAAATGATTTGACGAATTCGGCTAAGAATGTTTGAATTCGGCTGTAGCGATGAGGTTGGAAGATGGCGACTAACCGCTTGTGTGCAGCCGTGGATGATTCTTGAATTTGCAGACGAGCGGCCGCCAGGGTTGCCTGGATTTCACTGGGATGGTGTGCGTAGTCATCCACAAACTGGATGCCGTTGTATTGACCGCGACGCTCGAACCGACGACGGGCCCCTTCAAAGGTGGCGATCGCGCGGGCAATTGTCAAGAAATCCAGTCCCAACTGACGACCAACCGCTACGGCGGCTAATGCATTGCTCAGATTGTGCCGACCCAACAGCTTCAGGTTCAGCTTTCCTAAAATTGTGCCCCGCTCCCAGACGCGAGCGGTTGTTCCATCCGCTCGATGGGAAACACAATCAACGGTATACGTAGCGCCTGAACCAAACTCAAGGCTGTAGGTGATCGTAGGGTCTAAGCGCTCTCGGATCGTTGGGCAATCGTAGCTACCAATCAATATTTGGCAATTCTTTGCAAAGGTTTGAAAGGTTTCAACGACTTCATCCAAACTTTTGTAGTGATCGGTGTGGTCGAGTTCAATATTGGTAACAATGCCAATTTCGGCAGCCAGTTTAACCAGAGAGCCATCCGATTCATCGGCCTCGGCAACCAGGTGGGGACTATTGCCCACGCGAGCATTTCCCTGCCATGTGTTCACCTCACCTCCGACAATAATCGTCGGATCCAATCCCGCCTGGAGCAGAAGATAGCCGATCAGGCTGCTTGTCGTTGTTTTGCCGTGCGTACCCGCAACAGCAATGCCTTGATACTCCCGCATTAGCGCTGCCAAAACATCGGAGCGATGGAAAATTGGGCAGCCAAGCTCACGAGCCGCCTGATATTCTGAGTTTGCGGATTGAATCGCCGTTGAACAAATAACTTGGGGTAAAACCTTTGCTCTTTTTTGTCTTGCTAGCGGGTTCCGTCTGGGCACTTCTACAACGTCTAGCGAAGGGAAGCCAACTGCTACGGGTACAGCGGCTGCATGGGCATCAGCGGTATCAGCGGCGGGCGATCGAAAAAACTCTAGATTGCCAGGATCCTGACTCCAAAAAATATGAACCCCGTTCTCCTGGAGACGCTGCGTGATATGGCTAAGACGAAGATCTGATCCAGAAACTGGCAGCTCTCGCTTTGCTAGCACATACGCTAGAGCTGACATCCCAATTCCACCAACACCAATGAAATGAAATGGTCTGCCGCTAAAGTCAATAGAACTCGGCATTGTAGAATCCTCACAAACCACACCAACATCACGCCATATCATATCAGGAATCACCTTTCCGGCATATAACTTAACAATCGATCTGAGTTAAACCTTGTCCACGTTTAGACCTGGAGTTTTTCTGAAGGGAAAGCTACAGATTCCGGGCTGGACGTGGTTTATCTCACGAGACGCAACACCTGTTTTCTCAACAAATCGTCTTTTTCAACTAATCGTCCTGAACGTTATATCATCGCCTGCAATTTTTTCTCCTCTTAGTCAAACTTTATCTTGCAAGTTTTGCTCTTATCGGGTTTCTACAAAAGGACACGTCCAAAAAATACACTTAAACTTCATAACAAATTTGAGTTGAGATAGTTTCGTAGCATTGAGGGGTAGACGATAATATCTCTCAATCAATGCCCCAGGTTTCTTTTGATGAATTGGTTGAAAATGTTTGTTCTGGAACCCACTTAGTCAGTTTTCCGACGGATACGGTTCCAGCGTTAGCGGCTCGTCCAGACCGAGCAGAACTGATTTTTGAGACAAAGCAGCGTAGCCTGGATAAACCGCTGATTCTGATGGCGGCTGAGATTGACGACCTCTGGGTGTATGTCGCGGGAAGTTTAGAGGAGCAGCAAATCTGGCAACAGGTTGCTGAACGGTATTGGCCAGGGGCATTGACACTGGTGCTGCCAGCTCGCGATCGCGTCCCTGCGGCCTTAAATCCCAAAGACCCGACGACGATCGCCGTGCGGGTGCCCAATCACGCGATCGCGCAAGCCATTCTGGCCCAAACAGGCCCCCTGGCCACAACCAGTGTCAATCGCTCTGGACAACCTGCCCTACAGACCATGACAGAGATTGAGTCCCAGTTTCCACAGGTGATCACGTTATCCCCTGAAGCGCTGCAGATTTCTTCGTCCTCTCCGCATCTCCCCCCTCTCCGCGCCCCCGCGTCCTCTTCCCCAGCCATCCGGCGTGCCCTCCACAATCATCCGCTGGACCGAACACGGCTGGGAACTTCTCCGACAAGGGGTTGTTGTCCTGGAGGACTGAAGATTTAACTGGAGTATGCTGGGCTAGTACTACAAGCAAATGATATGAACGGGACGAATCTGCTCTGGCTGTTGGTGGGTGTAGGTTTGGGCTTGACGATGGGTTGGCTTGTTCTGCGCAGACAGACTGTTCGGCAACGGTCTGCACCTGCTCCCAAACTGACAAGTTCTGAGAGTAGACAGGAATTGCTAGAAAAGCTGAGACAGACCGAGTTGGCTTACCACATGGCGGTTGAGATGAGTCAGTTTAAGGGTAACTTTTTGGCACGTACCGCTCACGAGCTGCGATCGCCCCTGAATGGACTGATTGGTATGCATCAACTGATCCTGTCGGACCTGTGTGATGGCCGCGAGGAAGAGCGAGAATTTATCGCCCATGCCCACACCTGTGCGCTCAAGATGATTAAAGTGCTCAGTGATGTAACCGAAGCGTCCAAGGTTGAGCATGGCACCAGTCGGGTTGAAATCCAACCCGTCCAGCTAGCTGAACTGTTTCAGAACGTTTATACCCTTACGCACCTACAGGCACAGGATCGTAATTTGCAGCTAACCATTGCCGCTCCCGATCCGCAGTTCCACGTCCTGGCAGATTCCCGTCGTTTACAGCAAGCCCTGATCAGCTTGATTGACACCACAATTTCCCATGTCACGGAAGGCCGTATTATTCTATCTGTGCAATCTGCTCCAGACCTTACAACGATTCACATCTGGATTGACCAGCCGATTTCGGTAGAGACCTGGAGTGAACCTGCGACCGCGCTACATGTTGATAGTGTGATCAACGAGGGACGCTCACTTGACCTACTGCCAGCGTCATCAAGCGGTGAGATCAAACATACACGGGCGATCGCCCAACAAGCTGCCGCTGCCGTTCCCTCACCAGGATTTGCTTTCCTGGTTGCTCAAAAGCTACTAGACGGAATGACGGGACATCTGGAAATCGTGCCAGAATCCTCCTTGTCCGCATCATCAGTTGCTGCTCCCCAAACTAATCTGACCCGACTTCAATGCACGCTTCCACTCACCCGGTTAAGTAGCCAGGCTTAATTAAATGCAGGATGGGTTAGCGATAGCGTAACCCATGACGATAAGAATGTAGTCGCTGTCAGTTTTGTGTAAAGTACTTTGTAGAAAATACAATCACTCGATTCATCTGTAAGTTTCAAATGGAATGTAGATGAGAGACTGTTTGTAAATGAATTTAAAGAGGCTGAAACACGCTTCAAGACTTGATCCTCCCTAACCCTCCTTAATAAGGAGGGAACCGAACCAAAAGCCTTAAGTCCCCCTTATTAAGGGGGATTTAGGGGGATCTAAGATCTTTGTTTACAAACAGTTTCTGAGTGTTTAAGCACTAATAAAGGAGAAGTACCCTGGGGGGGTACTGTAAGAGCTTCACTTATTGTCCAGAATGAAAATCATGCAGAATAAACAAACTTTGTCCTCCCAATTGAAAAATTCCTCTATAGAATTCATTGCACTCCACTACAAAGCTCATCCATGAACAGCAAGCTCGTTAAAAAGATTTTGATTGTAACAGCGAATCCGAAGAATACAGACGAGCTGCGTTTAGATGAGGAGATACGGGAAGTTGAGGCGGGGTTAGCACGAGCTAGAAAACGAGACCAGTTTGAAATCATCTCTAAGTGGGCAGTGCGTCCTGAAGATTTATATCGTGCATTGTTAGATTACGAACCACAGATTGTACATTTCTCTGGTCATGGAACTGGCAGTCAAGGCTTAGTCCTGGAAAACGATTTAGGAAAATTGCAACTGGTAAGTACAGAATCCCTGGCAAGGTTGTTCAAGGTATTTAAAGACAAGATTGAGTGCGTCTTTCTGAATGCTTGCTATTCAGAAACTCAAGCGGAGGCAATTTACCAGCATATTAACTGTGTAGTTGGAATGAATCAGGCGATTGGGGACAGAGCGGCGATTAAATTTGCCGTTGGATTTTATGATGCGTTGGGTGCTGGTAGACCTTTTGAGGATGCCTATGAAATTGGCTGCACTGCCATCGATTTAGAAAGTCTTCCAGAGTCCTCAACACCAGTACTCAAAATACGATCGCGATCAGCACTGCCACCTCCTCCAATTACATTTGAAACCATCTCAACGGCATAGCATCCCCGGTTGCAGGCAATTCTATCGGCTGTCCACACTCCGCTCGGCTGGTTTTGGCTACTGTGGGTTGTAGCAACTGTTGTAGGCGGATTTATAGGTACCTATGCCAGTGTTAAGGGACAAGAAGTGGGAACCCAGATAGTGGGAGAAGTCATTGGCGGGACAATCATGGGGTTCGCACAATGGGGTTCTTTAGGGATCAGTATGCTAGAGCAGAAGTATTTAACGAATCTACAAGGCTTTCAGCCTTCTGGGAAGTCACAGAATGTTTAGTGTGAACATTTGCATACAGAATCCTAAAGAGCCCACAATGGTTAGTCCTCAGAACTCAAGCTTCTAGGTCTATCTGGTGGATCCCCACAACCACTGTGGGTTGGCTAGTAGGTTGGGCAATGGGGGGTAGGTTTGTTTGGAAGGCGGTGGAAATAGCGGTAGTACAACTCATCAAATTTCCACTTCCTATTTTGAGCGGTCTTTAGGCAATATTTTAGTCAATTGTGCTGTAGGCATTGCTGTGCTTGAGGTTTCTGTGGGGCTAGCTCAGTGGTTTTTGCTGAGAAGCCAATTCCCCGAATCGAAACGGTGGATTCTGGCAACGGTTATCGGTGGAGCAGTGAGCATTCCTGTGATTGGATTTGCAGGCTGGACTTTAGCCTGGATTGTTGGATGGGCGATTTTTGGAGTGACTACTGGAGCCTCGCTGTTTTGGCTACTCCAGCATTCGCAAAAGAGGGTATGAAGCTTCTAAACTACGTCCAGCTCGGAATCTGTAGCTTTCCCTTCAGAAACACTCCAGGTCTGGACGTGGACAAGGTTTAGTTCCCAATTGCTATCCTTCGGTACACTGAAAACAGTCCGTAACACTTAGCAAACCTTTATGAGTGGGAACTTATCTGACAGCTCAACACCGTCTACTCAAGAAGTTGCTCAACTATCTTCTGGAGCACGGTTAAGAAATTTTGTGATTGCGATCGCGGCGATTCTGCTCAGTGTCTCCATTTTCATTGGCTTCAGAACCGAAACCGCTCCAGGCTTACTGACGGCGATGGCAGAAGACGCCGTGCCCCTGGAAACAGCGCTCAGCAATGGCAAACCCACCTTCCTGGAGTTCTATGCCAACTGGTGTACGACGTGTCAGACAATGGCACCGGATTTAGAAACCCTGCAGCAGCAGCACAGCGACCAGATCAACTTCGTGATGCTGAATGTCGATAACAGCAAGTGGCTGCCTGAAATTCTGCAGTACCGCGTGGACGGAATTCCTCACTTTGTGTTTTTGAGTCGCGAGGGCACTGCGATCGCTCAAACCATTGGTGAGCAACCCCGTTCTGTGATGCAAGCTAATTTAGTTGCCTTAGCAGATGGAACACCCCTACCTTACGCCCAAGCAACCGGACAAACGTCTGCATTCACTGCCCCTGTTTCACCTGATAAGACTAGCAAGACTGATCCTCGCAGTCATAGTAGTCAGGTTGTTGATTAGGCAGGATAAAAAGATGAAGGGTATAAGGATAATCATTCCTACCCTTCATCTCTTCATCCTCTACTTACCCTTCTCCTTGAGCAACCTTTTCCTTGATCACAGAGTCCGAGGGTGCAAGATGAGGTTCGGGAGTGACCCCGTGATATTTGGGATCACTGCTCAGGACATCAAGCTCGATCGCCTTGCGTGTAGAACGAATCGCATCCAGCGCCTCTTTAACGAGCACCGCTGTAGGCACCGCTACCACAACGCCCAACAATCCTCCCACTCGTGCTCCGGTCAAAATGCCGACAAAGACCCAAAAGGGATTCAACCCTGTGACACTACCGAGGACTCTGGGAGCAATGCCGTTCTCAACAATTTGCTGCACAATCAGCGACACCGCCAGCACCTGAAGTGCCATGGCAATGTCGCGTAGCCCCACCAGAAAGGTGACCAACGCAATGCCAACTGAGCCACCAAAGGGCACCAGCGCCATTAACCCAATCGTCAAGCCAAACAACAGTCCAAAGGGCACCTTCAGGAATAAAAAGATGGAAATTAGTCCGGCTGCCATGCAGGTAGCAGAAATAATCTGCCCTAAAAAATAGTTTTGGAAACTCAGGCGCAGGGTTTTGGAGAATGGCTGTTGAGTATGGGCAGGCAGCCAACCAATCAGGTTGTCCCAGACCTCGTCACCATGCTGAAGCAGATAAAACGTTGAAATGACAGTCAGCAAGACGTCAATGAGTTTGGCAACTGTAAACACGGCTAGATCAAGGGTCAAGTTTAACACTCGTCCTGCAATCGACTGCAGTTGCCCCTTCAACCGATCATTAATCTGGACGATGATGCCATCTAAGCTGATCGGCAGTCCCAGGTTGCCCAGGTGCTCATCCAAAACCAGTAGCTGACGCTGACCAGAATCGAACCATTCGGGTAGCCGGGTCACCAATTGCTGGGCCTGCGCGATCGCCAGCGGCAGCAGCGTTACAGCCAACACGAGCAACCCAATCAATGCCACCAGAGAGACCAGAATGGCGGCCTGGGTACGCCGAATGCCCTTGCCCTGTAGCCAGCCAACTGGATAGTTGAGGATAAACGCAATCAAGGATGCCACAGTGAGGACAACTAGGAGCGACTGGAAGTAGCCAAAGATAGACGAAAACGCCCACGCATTCAACACGGCTAGCGGTGCGGCAAGCGCGATCGCTAACATACGCGACATCGGTGTGAGCGAATCCCACCAGAGGACAAGTCGGCTTTTGGATTTGGGTGATCTAGAACTGACCATCGATAGGTTTAAAGCTGAGCATTCTACTGGCTATTATGCTGAAACTTGATCCCTATTGCATCGTGCTGAATGTTGATTTAAGGCGAGAGAGTTAACTCTTAATGCCGCCCACGCCCGTTGAGATAGTAGTCCCGCGTTCCTTTGGCGCTGATCGCTTCACCCAGGCGATCGATGGCATGGATGTAGGCTGCCGTGCGCAGGGGAATTGTGAGATCACGGGCGATCGCCAAATCCGCTCAGCTTCCTCCACAATCCGGCTCTGCAGCTTCTGGTTCACTTCATCCAGCGTCCAGTATAGCCCACTGCGGTTTTGCACCCATTCAAAGTAGCTAACCGTCACCCCGCCCGCATTCACCAGGATATCGGGAAAGACATAGATGCCTTTCTCTTCTAAGATGCGATCGGCAGCCGAGGTGGTTGGACCATTTGCAACTTCAAAAATAAGTTTTGCTTGAACATCAGGCGCGTTTGCCTCGGTAATCTGGTTCTCCAATGCGGCCGGCACCAACACATCAACATCAAGCTGCAGCAGTTCTGCGTTAGTGAGTACCTCGTGTTCAGTGGTTTCGCAAACACTGCCGTCGCAGTACGGTGCCCGAATGTCACGAGTGGCTTCTTTGGCTTTGCGAACATTGAGAATATCCAGCCCGTTCCTGGAATAGATCGCGCCCTGAGAATCACTCACCGCCACGACCCGGTAGCCAGCTAGATATAGCAGCTCTGCTAAAATTCCGCCAGCATTGCCAAACCCTTGAATGGCAACCGTTGTCGCAGCGGGTGGTTTGTCAAACTTGGGCATCATGGCTTCAATCACAAAAAACGCGCCCAAGGCAGTGGCAGACTCCCGTCCCAAACTGCCCCCCATGCCAATCGGCTTTCCAGTCACCACAGCTGGACAGATGAATCGCCTGATAATGCTGTACTGATCCATCATCCAACCCATAATCATCGAATTGGTGTAAACATCCGGTGCCAGGATGTCGATGTCGGGGCCGATGAAATCAGCGATCGCGTCAATGTATCCCCGACTCAACCGCTCCAGTTCCATGCGAGATAACACCTTGGGGTTGACCGTAATTCCGCCTTTGGCACCGCCAAACGGCAGCCCCAACGCCGCGCACTTAAACGTCATCCAGAACGCCAGGGATTGCACCTCATCCATCGTGACGCCGGGATGGTAACGAACTCCGCCTTTACCCGGACCTCTAGTGTCATCGTAGCGAACCCGGTAGCCCTGGAAAACCTTCAGCGATCCATCATCCATCCGCACTGGAATGGAAACGCTAAGACTAGTCTGGGGAAATTTCAGCGACTCGATCGCATCCTCCGAGATGGAGGTGTACTTCAGCGCTTGCTCAAGTCGTTGACTAGCATCTGATAGAAGTGAATCGGACATCATGACACACCTTATTACCCTCAGTCTCTAAGCACTGACTAACAACTGAAAACCAGTAGCAAGGAAGACGCAAGTCCTTATTGAAAAGGCTTACTGATTTTTTCTGTATAATCAGCTACTTTTTCGTATATCTTAATCATGCCCGATTCACAAAAGACTTGCGGTGCAATGATCCCTGAACGACATAAAACGAAATAAATTGTTGCTTCAGACGCTGAAATCAGACACTATACAAAGTGATTTACAGCAATTTTCTGTAAGATGGGCAGTGCCCATCAAATCGTGGAATGCTTCTGTGCCAAGCCTTGCAGTACAGGCATTTGATTTTGACATTTTACGGGTGGCGAAAACTTCGTGACACTAACCATCTGCGTGGTTGGAATGCAAAGATTTACCTTGAAGAATAAAGCTGAAACGGCATCTCAAAAAGTTTTTGCGAAGGTGCCACCAATTATCCGAAATCGTAGGAGGGAGTCTTGTGTCACTTGAAGTACGACACAACGTAGTGTATGGGATTCTACGGATACGACTTCACTAGTGCTGCGTTAGTAGAATAACAATTGTGCATCTCCCCAAGTTCCACACATTTCAACCATAAGTTTAGAGATAAATCAAAGAATCCGGAGACCACAAATGCATATTGATTTCTGGTTTATCGTTTTACCCGTTTTTACACTGTTTGGATTAAGCTTTGTGCTAATCACTTATCTCCTAATTTCTGAAGACAGCAAGTCGTTGCCACTTCACGATCAAATAATGTATTCGTTGTCAAATTTTAGTTATATCGACAACCCCATAACACCAGTAGTGTCTGAGTCAAGCAAAGGAGATTTGAATCCTGTTTATTGGAATTCAAAAAGCGCTGTCAATTCAACGCTGATGGAGTTAGAAACAGAGATTGATGCTGAAGTAATGGAGCTATTTACGCTGTTTGCGGCTCAAATTTTAATCTGGAAAGGGTTTACTTTAGGCCAAGATTTTAGTGCTAACGGTACAGGAAAACTACTCGTTAGCGAAGCTGCAGCAGCCACACTCATGCGATGCATTTCAGCGCAGGATCATCCATTACTTCAAAAGGTTCTACAGTTTGAATTAGCGAATAAGTAGGTGCACATAAATAAACGTAGGATGTGTTAGGCGGAGCCGTAACGCATCAATCCTTTGAGCAGCATGAGTTTACGCTATCGCTACGGTGGTCTGAATAATGGTTTGAACCACCAGGACACCAAGACACCAAGAAGCTCTTTGCTATGTGTCTTAGTGCCTTGGTGGTTGGTTGCGAAAGCTAATTTCTGTGCCCGCTTTACGATCAGGTGTACTTCGATCAAACAGTGGTTACAGTCTCTAGCTGGGCAGCTTTTTCTCAAGCATCAGCTTGGAGCGCTTGAGTAGCTCTGGAACAGCAACTGGGTAGTCTCCTGTAAAACAGGCAGAGCAGAAATGAGACGGATCTTCGCGAGTTGCCTGGAGCATTCCCTCCCAACTCAGGTAGTTGAGCGAGTCTACGTTAATTTGAACGGCAATTTCTTCAACAGACTTTGTGGCAGCGATGAGTTGATCCTGGCTATCGGTGTCGATGCCGTAGAAGCATGGGTGAGTCACGGGGGGTGAGGAAATCCGCATGTGTACTTCGGTAGCACCCGCATCTCGCAGCGCTCTAACAATTTTGCGACTGGTGGTGCCGCGAACGAGAGAATCATCTACAATCACAACCCGTTTACCCATCAAGACATCCTTGAGGGGATTCAGCTTCATGCGGATGCCCGATTCGCGCATCGTCTGAGTTGGCTGAATAAAGGTACGTCCCACGTAGCGATTCTTGATCAGACCCTCTGCATACGGAATACCAGAAGCTTGAGAATACCCGATCGCCGCTGGAATGCCCGAATCTGGAACCGCAATCACTAAATCGGCATCGGCGGGCGACTCTTCTGCCAATCGACGACCAATTCGCATTCGATAGCTGTAAAGGCTTTCGTCGTTCATCACACTATCGGGACGGGCAAAGTAAATCATTTCAAAGATGCACAGCTTTGGCTTTGGTTGCGCTGCCCAATGGAAGGATGCCAGTCCCTCGTCAGTCATCCAAACCAGTTCTCCCGGTTCCACATCGCGTAAATAGTCTGCACCAATGATATCCAACCCACAGGTTTCTGAAGCCAGAACATAGCGGAGGGGAGCCGTTGGGGTTGATCGGGGCAAGGTGCCAATCACCAGTGGGCGAATGCCATGTGGGTCGCGGGTGCCCAGAATGCCTGCAGGTGTCCCAATCACCAAACTAAATGCCCCTTGACAGCGATGGAACGCACTGATGGCTCCATCTAACCAGCTTTTGTCATTGTTGATTTCTTCAGCGATCGCCAGTGCAATCAGCTCAGAATCGGTTGTGGTCAGCAGGTTGTGATTGTTTTGAAGTAACTGATCGCGCAATTCAGAGGTGTTGACCAGGTTGCCGTTGTGGGCCAACGCCAAAGGACCTAAGCGAGTCTCAACCAACGCCGGTTGAGCATTGACAACTCGACTAGAGCCAGTCGTGGAATAGCGAGTATGCCCAACCGCTAAATCACCTAGCAACTCGTTCAAAATCGACTCATTGAACACTTGAGACACTAACCCCATATCTTTGTGCAGATGCACTTGATCCCCTGAAAAGACCGCAATTCCTGCCGATTCTTGCCCCCGATGTTGTAATGCGAATAACCCAAAGTAGGACAGTTTTGCAACCGCTTCTCCGGGAGCATAGACACCAAATACGCCACAGGCTTCTTCGGGCTTGTCTGATTGGACGGGGTCGGTAGAGGTTAGTCGTAGATGATCAGATGGGTTAGTAGAGGCACCTGCAGATGCAGAATGATACGGGATCATGGGTTGTTTTGCTCCAGAATTGCAAACACACTTAGCAGGACACGATCAAGGCAGCACATTCAGAAAGGAAATTTTAAGTTTCTTTTAATCTTCTCATTAACTCTTGGCTACATCCTAGCAATCGCTCATGGGTTCTTGTTTCAACAGAGTCAGCTAATCCACCAGGCAACGCTCGATCGCGTGCTGCCAGCGATCGCTCATATCTGTCAGTTCAACGCTAATTAAGGGCAGGTTATCCGCTACCTGAATTCGCAAACATGACCGTTCACTCCCCACCCGACCAATCTTTTGCCAGTGTTCTCCCAGTTGATCCGCCAGATACCCCTCCCAAAGGGCTACCTGCTCCGGAGCAACCGACACAATAATTCGTGCGCCCCCTTCAGCAAACAGGAGGTGGTCATAGCGGAAGGAGTGGGGTGTGGGGTGTGGGGTGTGGAGTGTGGGGTGTGATGAATTTTGAATTTTGAATTTTGAATTTTGAATTTTCTGCGTCTCCGCGTCCCCGTGTCTCCGCGTCTCCGTGTCCTCTTCTACCTCCCCATCTCCCCATCCCCCAACCGGCACGACAATCTCCGCCCCACGTCCACCACTGATGCAGCACTCAGCCAGGGCGATCGCGAATCCACCTTCGGCGCAGTCATGCGCAGAGCGCAGCCAACCTTGACGAATTCCTTCCCGACAGACCGCTTGAACTCGCCGTTCCAGCTCAAAATCGACAATTGGAGGGGTTCCAGCAACTGTTCCGTGAAGGGTTGCCAGGTATTCAGATGCGCCGAGGGTTACGAGCGGGGAAGAGACGCAATTAATCGCATCTGTACGGGAGTGGGGGGATTCTGATACTTCGACATTCGTAATTCCCCATTCAAAATTCCCGCAGTTCTCTCCCAGCAGGTAAATCAGGTCACCTTCGGCGTGCCAACCCTGACCGCAAATTTTGGTGAGATCGGGAATCAAGCCCACCATGCCAACAACGGGCGTGGGGTAGATCGGCTGCGGGGTGCCATCAGCATCCAGGGTTTCGTTGTAGAGGGACACGTTACCGCCGGTTACGGGTGTACTCAACTCGCGACAGGCTTCGGATAATCCACGACAGGCTTCGGACAGTTGCCAATACCCGATCGCCTTTTCGGGACTGCCAAAGTTGAGGTTGTCAGTCACGGCCAGAGGTTCTGCGCCTACACAGCTCAGATTCCGGGCCGCTTCTGCAACGGCGGCTTTTGCCCCTTCATAGGGATGCAGGTAGACATAGCGGGGATTGCAATCAACCGTGGCGGCAACACCAGGGAGAGGGGAGAGGGGAGAGGATTTTAGATTTTGGATTTTAGATTGCAGATTGGCAATTCTCTGCGTCTCCGTGTCCTCCTGACTCCTGACTCCTGACTCCTGACTCCTCACCTCCACTGGGCGAATCCTGACCACGGCCGCATCAGCCCCACCGGGTAGCATGACAGTATTGTTCTGAACCTGGTGGTCGTATTGGCGGTAGACCCAGCGTTTGGAGGCGATCGTTGGAGTTTCTAGCAAGCGCAATAAAATATTATTCCAGCTCTGCTGAGTGCCCTGAATTTCAATGCCCTTGGCTGTGCAGGTAGGCAGATCGTCGGGTGTCCAGGCCCAGGCGTGACGAGCATATTCGGGGGGTTCGGTCAGCAGTTGGCGATGGTAGGTGGGGGTGTTGTCAGCCAATGCTGTAGCGGGAATTTCAGCGGCCGTTTTGCCCTTGAACAAAATGCGAACAATGGGTTCTTCAATCACGCTACCCGCGACAACCGCGTGTAGTCCCCAGCGCTCAAAGATGTCGAGCAGCTCTTGCTCCCGTCCCGTTTCAGATACAAACAGCATTCGCTCCTGGGATTCAGAGAGCAGGTATTCGTAGGGCACCATGCCGGTTTCACGGACTGGAATTTTGTCGAGGTCGAGTTCAATGCCAACGCCGCCTTTTGCGGCCATTTCGGAGGTGGAACAGGTAATGCCTGCGGCACCCATGTCTTGAGCCGCGACGACGGCTCCTGTTTTGAAAGCTTCCAGACAGGCTTCAATCAGGGATTTTTCCAGGAACGGATCACCCACTTGAACAGCGGGGCGATCGCGCTCTGATTCATCGCTCAATTCGGCACTGGCAAAGCTGGCTCCACCCATACCATCTCGTCCGGTGGTGGAGCCGACGTAAAGCACGGGATTGCCAATTCCCTTCGCGCCCGATTTAACGATTTCGGGAGTTTCCATCAGCCCTAAGGCCATGACATTGACAAGCGGATTGCCAGAGTAAGCCGGGTCAAAGTAGACCTCGCCACCAACGGTGGGGACGCCGACGCAATTCCCGTAATGGGCAATGCCAGAAACAACGCCGTTGAACAGGCGACGAGTACGGGCATCGTTGAGGGAGCCGAAGCGGAGGGAATTGAGCAGGGCGATCGGGCGGGCCCCCATTGTAAAGATGTCGCGCAGGATGCCACCCACACCCGTTGCGGCTCCCTGAAACGGTTCCACCGCCGAAGGATGGTTGTGGGATTCAATTTTGAACGCTAGCCGTAGTCCGTCGCCCAGATCGACCACGCCTGCGTTTTCGCCGGGACCGACTAGAATGCGGGATCCTTCAGTAGGGAATTGTTTTAACAGGGGACGGGAATTCTTATAACAGCAGTGCTCAGACCACATCACCCCAAACATGCCTAGCTCGGCTTTGTTGGGATGGCGTCCGAGCCGATGCACAATTTCTTCGTATTCCTCTGGCTTGAGTCCTTCTGTCGCAATTTCAGCGGCTGAAAAGGGGGCAGAGGAGAGGATTGACATAGGGCAGGTTTTGGATTTTGGATTGGGGCGCGATCGCTGGGTGGAGCTTTCAGTCAGGTTGGTATGGACAGGCTGCAGGAACGCGATCGCAGCATACCAACATTACAGGGACTATTGTATCGATATTTTGCAATTTATGAAGTTACTGGTTCTTAGCACAGCAACTTTCAGCATGAGAATAGTTCTCAGTCGGACTTCCACAATCCAAAATCGCCAATCTAAAATCCAAAATGGTACGAGTACAGTTTTCTCTTTCTTAGATCGTCTGTACTATAAAGATACGAATTGGGAACTGACCGATGGCCAACCTGCTGCTGATTGAAAGTCCGGGCAAGTCCAAAAAATTGAGTCAGATTTTGGGTTCCGGTTGGATGGTGAAAGCCAGCATGGGACATGTGCGGGAACTAGCAGATGATGGCGAGGATGCATTGGGGTTTGATTTGTGCGATCGCACATCGAGTGCCGCTATGAACCCAGAGGAGCCAAAGGCAAAAAGGTGTTGTCAGACCTGCGGCAAGCCGTGAAACAAGCGGATGCGGTCTACATTGCCACGGATCCCGATCGCGAAGGGGAAACGATTGGTTGGCATCTGCAACAGTCATTGCGGCTGAAAAATCCGCGGCGGGTGGTCTACAGCGAAATTACACCCCAGGCTGTCAGGGCCGCGATCGCCCAGCCGCGATCGCTCGATCAAGCCCTGATTGCGGCCGGCCGGGCGCGGGGATTGTCTCGATAAGCTGGTGGGCTACAAGGGCAGTAAGCATGTGGTGTGGCGACTCAACATTGGCGCGAAGTCAATGGGTCGGGTGCAGAGTACGACGCTGCATCTGCTGTGTGCGCGGGAGAAAGAAATTCAGGCGTTCAAACCCCAGGACTACTGGAGTGTTTGGGTAGAGTATGGGGAAGGGTTTAAGGCGTTCTACCGTGCCAAACTGAATGCCAATGTGGCAACCGCCAATGAAGCACCGGATGATGCGACGGAAGGCAAGGAAGGTCAGGAATCGGATCGCGTGACCAGTCAGGCAGAGGCAGATCGCTTAGTGGCGATCGCCCGTGCCAATCCGCATCAAGTTGTCACAGTCGAAGGTAAAGTTGCCCATCAATCGCCACCGCCTCCGTTTATCACTTCTACCTTACAGCAGGCAGCGGGTGCCAAACTGCGTTTTAGTCCCGATAAAACGATGAAAGTGGCGCAGGCACTTTATGAAGCAGGTCACATCACCTATATGCGAACCGATTCGGTGACTTTAGCCGAACCGTTCTGTGTTGCGGTGCGCCACTACCTGGAAGAGCATGATCCGACGAATGTACCCAACAAAACGACACGGCATCGGGCAGTTAAAGGAGCACAGGAAGCGCATGAGGCAATCCGTCCAACGGATGTGCAGCGATCGCCCACACAACTGCAAGCGATCGCAGAGGAAGTGAAGCTGTATGAGTTGATCTGGAATCGAGCCGTGGCTTCCCAGTGTTGTCCTGCCCGGTTGCGGAAGACGCGGGTGGTCACGAGATCGGGTTCCGTGCAGTGGGAGGCGAACGGACAGGTCATGGAGTTTCCCGGCTATACCCGCTACTGGAATAACTTGAGTGCCGATACCCAACTACCCGCCTTGCAGCAGGGACAGCCACTCACCCTGAAACAGGCAGCCGCAGACAAGAAGCAAACCCAACCCCCGCCGCGCTATACGGAACCGAAACTGGTGCAGTTGATGGAACGTAAGGGAGTGGGGCGACCCAGCACTTATGCACCGACCATCAAGACGCTGAAGGAGCGGGAGTATGTGCAGGTTGAGAAAGGCAAGCTCCAGCCCACCGCGCTGGGACTGGAGTTGGATGGAGCGTTGGAGAAGTTACTACCAGAGTTGATTCAACCCGAGTTTACAGCACAAATGGAGTCTGCACTGGATACGATCGCCCAGGGAAAGCAGGACTGGCAGGCGTATTTGTCCGATTGGCATCGCACCTATTTTGCACCGGCGTTGGAGAAGGCGGGTCAACTGCTGAAATCCAATGGCGGTCAGGGAGTGAATGGGGGTAGAGCGCAATGCTCCAAAGGAACCGCTACGCGAACGCCGGACTCAACCAAACCAAAGCCCCAGGCAAGCGTGACAAAAATAGTCTGTCCGAAGTGTGGGGAGGCAATGAGCAAAATTCCTTCCAAATCCAAGAAGCTGAAGGCCAATCATTTTCTCAAGTGTGGAGCAGCAGGCTGTGGCACGGTGATGTTCTGGAATCCACAGGGGAAGCGGTATGAGTTGCCCTATGCTCAACGCACGCCTGACCCAGAGGCGTTTACGGATATGCCCTGTCCGGTGTGTGGAGCCTTGCTGGAGCGCTATCCCTACACAAAGGAGGGGAAGGAGAAGGTGATGTTGCGCTGTTCGTTGATGGAAAATCGCCGGGGGAAATGCCAAGAAGTGGCGTTTTTTGAAGGACGGGATGGGTTTTGGTCGCCGAAGTTTGGGACGTTGAAACTGGAGAGTTGGGTGACGTAGCTTTTGAAAATCGTCGTCTGGAGTATGACGTGGGCATTGGCTACGGTGATGATTAACCAGAGTATCTACGCAATCTGAGCGCTCATACCGAAGCCTCAGCGGAACCGTCAGCCACGAGTGTCAGAACTGAGCCTTTTCCTGACACCTGATACCTGTTCAGTCGAGTCTTCGGTTTAATCATTGTCTACGTCGCAGTACAATACCACCGCCGATGGCGGCTAGAGAACCCAGAATGGTGAAAGGCTCTGGTACTGCTGCCGCTGAAACAGTTGGATCCTCTGCGATTACGAGATTATCGATAACAAACGCCTCATTTCCAGGCAACAACCCTTCTTCCTGAAAAATAATCTCCGAGAAGGGAGCAGTGCCAACAATGCCCAGGAACCCTGTTCCGGGAAACCCCAGCAGCGTTTTGAAGGATATCGTCTGAGTTCCTGTACCGTCAAAATTACCAGACATCGTCAACCCACTGGTCGTTGTCACCTCCAGAAAATCGGCACCGAAGGCCGCGATCGCAGTTGGAAATTGAAAGCGGATTTGCCCAAAGCGATCTGGGATCTCACCGCTTGTATCAACATCGCCAATATATTGCCCAGATGTCACTTGATTGATGATGGCACCATGCTCACCGGTACTGACAACGCCACTGGCAAAGGTAATGGTCGGTGCATTGTCAATGTCTAAGTCAAAGGTCTCGGTGGTGATAGGGAAACCACTCACAGCTGCCTTAAAAGCATCACGGTTAGTGTAAGTGATGAAAGCCTGAGCAGATGAGGGATCTAGAGCAGCCAAACTAGCTGCCATGCCAACCGTGGCAATACCGAGTTTGCCAAGCAGGTAGATGACGGTCATAGATTGTTCTAATTTCTGAGAGGTGCAGGTTATTTCGAACGCCATTCCGTGAAAGCGCTAGAACAAGTTCTGAACGCTTTCGGTTCGATGCACGGCCTGGTTGAGTATTTCTTCCGTTTAAAGAATAGCCAGTAGCGTTGCAGGTCGCAGGAAATGTTGGAGGGTATTCACTCAATCTTCAGAGAAGGCTGATAGGCACTTACTATTCCTTCATAAGTCCTAAAATCTGATGAATAGGGAGCGAAGGTCGTAGTCCACCACAGTGGTTTTGAGGGGTTGCCAAGCCCCGAAAAAATTAATTTATGGGGTTTTGATAGGTTTTCAACCCATCAAAATCTGCGTGGCAGAGTAGTAGAGAGATGTGAGCGGTAAAAGTTCTTCAGATTCTAGGTCAGGGATATCGTTGTTTGGTATGGTTGTCCGTGAATTTATCTGGGACTTTTAAGCTCATGCGTTTTTGGCGATCGCTGACTCAACTGATGTTGGTTGGTTTGGTGGGATTTTGTTTGACATTGGCCTTGCACGCTTGTCAGTCGGCCAAAGCACCCCAAACCCCTGCTGCTACCGGATCGATCGCGGCTTCCCCAGCTCCAACCATCGCGCCAACTCCGGCACCACTCCCACCGGAAACGGCCGCGATCGCGGCCAGTGCTTGGCCCAATGGGTTGTTTAATCCACCGCGTGGGGATGTCCGCTTTGTGGTGATCAGCGACTTGAACAGCTATTACGGGGCAACGACTTACGATCCAGAAGTGGATAAAGGCATGAAGCTGGTTCCCTTCTGGCAGCCCGACGTAGTGCTTTGCAGTGGCGATATGGTTGCTGGACAAGACCCCACTCTTTCGGATGAGCGCTTGCGGGCAATGTGGGCAGCGTTTGATCAGCAGGTGGCGGAACCGTTGCGGCGTGCCAAACTGCCCTACGGCTTCACCATTGGCAACCATGATGCCTCCAGCGCATTAGGCGTGACAGGGCAATTTCTGTTCCAGCGAGAGCGCAATGCGGCGGTAGAGTACTGGCAAAACCCAGCCCACGATCCAGGCGTTCAGTTCATCGACAAATACGAGTTCCCGTTCTACTTCACGTTTGAGTACAACGACATCTTCTTTCTCGTTTGGGATGGATCATCCAACCATATTCCCAAGGAAAAGCTGGCATGGGTAGAGAAAACCCTGGCGAGTGAAAAGGCGCAGTCGGCAAAGATGCGAATTTTGCTGGGGCACCTGCCATTGTATGCCGTGGCGATCGGGCGGAATGAAAGCGCGGAGGTGATGGAGAATGCTGACCAACTGCAGGCAATGCTAGAGAAATACAACATCCACACCTAACATCAGTGGCCATCATCATTCCTACTATCCCGCCCACAAAGGCAAACTGCAGTTGCTGCATATGGGCATTCTCGGCTCTGGACCACGCCCGCTGATTGATGGTACACCGCCCCGCAAGTCGTTAACGGTGGTGGATGTCAAGTTTGACTCTCCAGAATTGACGACGTACACAACCTATGACATTCAAACCCTGAAACCCATTGAGTACAACGAGTTACCCCGTTTGATCACGGGTATCAATGGCACGGTGCTGCGCCGCGATGTGGACAATCTGACGGCTGAGGAGCGATCGCAGTGTGAACGTCGCCTCAATGCCAGGTTGTGTGCCGCTTGAGTTCGTTTCCTTGATCGCTAACCTCCTCGGTCATTCATGGTAGTTGGCGATCGCCCTTCTCAGATCAGGGCGGACTGGTCATGGGCAGTGTCATGACAACATTTTTATCGAGCGGCTATGGCGTTAGCGAAGCCTGTGCGAGGCACGTATCGCTCAAGTAGGTGGACATCAATAAACGTAGTGGACTGGCAGGGCTAATTTAGTGCATAAAACCCGTAGGAAATTTGCACCGTTTTAGCCTTGTCGCACCAGTAGGATGTGTTAGGCGGAGCCGTAACGCATCAATCCTTTTGGTCTAGAAACTTGTTTTTCTCTCCAAAAATTGTCCGAGCTATTGATTTATGTATTCTGTCCATTAGCTCGTTGCAGCCATGTTCATCGAATGTTATGTTTTGGGTACTTTGGGGAAATAGAACTTGTGCAAAGCTTTTTGCACACAAGATCAGGAAAGCATCTAAGCATTGAATTT
>JAAUSG010000240.1 GCA_012034055.1 Leptolyngbyaceae cyanobacterium RU_5_1
AAAGGGCAAGCTGCTAGACGGCGATCGCTCTATTTCAGATGCACTACAGTCGATTGTGCGATCCCTTTGGAACAACGATTGAGTACGCCTTAACACCAGAGTCGAGAAAATGTGTCAGTCAGTCAGGCCAGTGGACTTTATCCGGTTCCCTGTCCCTCCTACCCTGTAAAGTGTGCTACTGAGGGTAATCGAACCTGTTGCTGTCTGGTTTCTGGTGTCGCGATCGTCCAGTGGATTGGATACAGTTGCGCTGTTTGACTGTTCAACAGAGCGGCTGAGATTGCTGTTGTGCCAATATCAATTCCCAAATACCAGTGTCGCCCCTGACCATCAGTTCCCGGTCTTGGCGGAGCTAGAATTCTAGCTCCTTTTTTTTCCAACAGCCGACTGGCTAGTGGAGGGTGAGTCTGGAGCGGCAGCGGAGGGAGGAAGCGGTCCCAGCAAGCTTTCAAAGGCAGCATCTAAGTTTCGCGCGTTGGGATTGTCTCGACTGGGTGCAAGTTGAGACGACGAACCAGACGTGGCGATCGCAGGTTCTGTCAGCAGGTTGTTGATGTGCTCTAGAGTTTGCTCTGCTGGACTCGCTGCAGGTTCCGTATAGAGATTATCGAGCGGTTCCAGTTGGAAGGGCGGCAATTCTGTTTGAGGGGTTTCGGGCTGAAAAAGCTGTGGCTTGAAGGGAGGGATTGCTTTGATCGGCAGCTTTTTCGTTGGGCTGGGTTGAGCGATCGCCGCTTCCTCAACCGACTGCGCGATCGCTTGAGCGGCAGCGGGAATGGATGGCGCGTCGTCGAACAAATCATCCATGCCCTCCAGGGTAAAGGGGAGCGGTTGATCGGGCGCGATCGCAGGAGTGGCAGGGGAGTGGGATGGGAGATAATGGGGCTTCCCCAAACAGATCATCCATACCCTCCAGGGTTAAAGGAGCTGGAGCGATCGCGCCTGGAGTTGGGGGTGATGGATTGATGGGCGGAGCGTCCTCAAACAAACTGCCAGCATCCGCCAGGGTGAGAGAGGAAGGTTCGGGAGACATGGCGGGAAGGCTGGTTGTTTCAGACAGAATGGGACTGAATCGGTCTTCTGAGAAGTCGGCGGCAAACTCTTCAAGAGACGGTGTGCTCCCCTCGTCTGACGGCGGCTGTTCAGTCAGCTCAATGGATTGGGGCTGGTCAGCAGCAACCTGATCGAGGGCAACTTCAGAAGGCGCAACTTCAGAGGGGGTAATTTCAGAGGGTGCAATAACCGAATCGACGCTAGTCGCTGGCGCAAAATTCTGGTCATTTTGCGCAGCGGTGCTTTCCAGGCTAGACAGATCCTCGTGGAGGCGATTCAGGGTCAGGTCATCCAGGTCTAGATTCAAATTCACTGCACCTGGAGGGGCATCGGGCAACAGGTTTTCCTCAGGAGCGGCGCGGGTGTACTGATCCTCGGCTGACTCCTGGGAATAAGTCGTTTCAGGTAGATTATTTGCCTGAAAGGATTGGCGTACTGGAGCGTCGTCGATGAAGAGTGGGTCGGGCATGACGGCTTCAGACCCAGCGATCGCGGGTGGGTCTGTGGGCACCGATCGCCCCTCTTCGGTTCTGACCCCCGCAAACAAATCCGTCAGCACGTCAGGTTTATCCGCTTGCACCAATGGGAATTCCGCTGATTCAGCATTTGCAGGCAACGTCATCGGTTCGGGTTGAGCCGGTTGCGCCACTTCATCCGCAAACAGGCTACTGGAGAGTTCAAACACCCCCTCAGCCGGGTCGGTTTGCAAATCTGAGCTGGTTGACAACTCTAGAGCCGGAGGGCGAGATTGTGGGGTCGCGATCGCGTCAGTTTCGGCTGTTGATTCATCCGCAGCGGCAGGTTCACCAAACAAGCTCTGGTAAAACTCGTCCAGCTCGATCCGAGCAGTCTTCAGAAATTCCCCAACGGCGTTCAACGGTCGCACTGGGCGGTTCGCCACTGATGAATGGCTCAAATTGAACCCCTGTATCTTCTCGAAAAGCAGATTCCGGCGGATGATCAAGCTTTGCACTTAGCTCTTCCAACAGCTTGAGGGTAGCGTCAATGTCTTCTGTATCGGCTGTATCTCCTATATCGCCTGTATCGTCGCCTGTGGAGAAGTCGGCTGCGATCGTCTCCAGCGTATCCCAGGTAGGGGTTGCCTCATCCGCAGGAGCTGTGTCAGCAGATTCCGTTGTGGGGGATAGGAAGGGGTCTGCTGATGCGTCTGATGAAAGCTCTGGAACATCTGCTTCAATTTGCCCCAGTTGCAGATCGCTTAAATCCAGCGCCGCCAGCTCAAACTCCTCCGTCACGGGCGGTGTGAAATCAACCATGACACTGGCAGAGCGCAACCAGGACTCGATCGCCGCATCCAATGACGGGGGCGGCGTGGCAGGGGAGTCAGCTCTAGATTCAGGAAAATCTGGTTGAGCCGTTGACGGAAACGCCGTGGGAGAAGCGGTGGGAGCAGGCGATCGCGTCGGGCTAGGGGTCGATCGCGTTGGGCTGGGTGCATCGTCTGTCCTGGGCTGCACTGCTTGATCACGCGCTGGATCAGAAGACACAAGATAAGCAGACGCCTCTTGTTTAAGCTGCTGGGCTAGCTGATCGACTAAGGCTTTGAACGTAACTTCACTTTGCTGCCCCAAATTGTACATGCGCTCCAATCCCTGAGACAGCGATTCCTGGTAGGACTGAATGTTGCGCTGCAATGACTCGAAGATGACGCTGAGGGCCGAATCCAGATTCACCAACATCTGATCAGATCGCGATCGCAGGGCCTGCAGTTGCTCATATTGAGCGCTGGACAGGGTGGAGGGTGATGCGCCTCCTGGCGACGGTGGACTTGTATCGGGCGGACTCGATTGATTGCGCACATTGTTGAGGGTTTGCACAATTCGCTGCGACAGGTTTTCCTGCAACCGACTCATCAGCACCTGTAAAAGTTCGGCAGTAAGCTGCTGCTGGTTAGCAGGGGGTTGGGCTAGGGCATAGTCTTTCCTCTGAGCTTCCAGGTGTTGCACCTCCTGCATCAACCGTTCTCGCCGCTGATGCAAGGCTTCTAGATCTGCCTGCAGGGGTTGCATCAGGTTTGCCCGCAGATAGCTCATCTCGCGCAGAATCGTCTGCATCATCTGATCTGCGGTCAATTCTGGCTCAGAGGGTTGGGTATAATCGTAAGTCGGCAGGCTGGATCGGGTGGACGCCGAACTGAATCCTCCCTCTGTAGCCAGTCGCTGTCGCAGCGCAATCAGATAGTTGCGAACCCGCTCCAAAACCTGCCGCTGTTGGGCAGTCTCGCCAGAAACTGAAGCCCACGGTAACCGAGGGTTTGCGGCTTTCTGGAGGACGCTGTCAATTTCAGCGATTAGCGACTGTATCTGATCTTGCTGAGAAGTCACACGGTAACTCCTGACGAGTATATAGATAGATGGAGGAAGGCAGCGGTATCGCTGCATCTTTATTGACTCTAACTTGTTGCCAAAAGTGTATGTCAGGAATCTAAGAAAATAACACGTTCTAGAAAAATTTTCGCGATCGCAAACCCCCCTTGTATTCTTTTTTCACAAACTAATTTACAGGATCTGCTTTCCGCATTCTTTTTTTGGGACTTTTCAGCGATCGCTTTGCTAAATCTGGCGATCGCCCAACGCAAAGGCATGTCTCCCAAAAAACTCTTGAAGTTGTGGCTTCAGGAAAAAATCCAAGAAGAGACAGCTTGAAACAAGAACATGAGCCATCTAGAGATAAAACTGCCGATTCACTTTACAAAAACCTCCAAGATGTTACCCAATAGGGCAGCTTACTAGCCAGCAATGGTCAATGTCATGACGCTCTTTGCACCAAAGCACCCAGATTTCAGAGGCAATCAATGGGCCCAATCGGGTAAATGCTTGAATTTAAATAGACTGTCGTATCTGAATCTAGCAAACGGGGTAGTGGGGTTGCGTCATCAGTTTTGCCTGCTGGATAACTCCGGAATTCAGGGTGTTATTCGTCAAAAATGATGGATAACACCCCTCATTTCCAGACTTAACCTGCAAATCTGCCGGATAACATCTCAAAAGTCGGACTTAGAGGATGTTTTAAAAGTCCTCCTGTTTGTAGCAAAGCGTGCAAGATCCCCCTAAATCCCCCTTAATAAGGGGGACTTTGAGCTAATTTCCCCCCTTATTAAGGGGGCTAGGGGGGATCGCTGAGTGCTTAACATCACAGACCATACCTTTTCAAACATCCTCTAAAAGCATTCCACTGGATCTACATCTCCTGCATTTCTGTAAACCTTCCAGGGGTAGCCATTGCGATGCAATAGAGATCCTTGGGCAGTTACACAGATTGCAACGGATGCATCTTCATTAGGACCTCGAAACAGAATTGCAACATCTTGATTGCAGCCGCCTAATTCGTACTGGTCACAAGTGATTTCCTCCTCAACCACAATGAATGTTTTTCCAACGGTTTTGCAATAGCTTTGAATTGCTAACAGTCTATCTTTGATCTCCTCTAGACAATCATCTGCAGGTAACTCTTTGGCATACTGCAGCGCTGTTTGAATCCTTTGGCGCAATTCCTGTTTAAGTTGCGTTTTGTCTTGAAAAGACTTTGTTGGACGCTGACTCTGTGTAGGAGGATAGGTTCTTTTTGCTGAAAATTGCTCGGTTCGTTCAAATAATCTTTTCATGGTGCCACCACATCATTGGACAACGGTTCGACATGGAGATCACCCCGATTCAGGTCAGTCAAGGGTTAATGCAACAATATTTCGGTGAAGCAAGTCTACCTGTTTACTGGGACGAACAGTGACTGGAAACTTCAGTTCAAATGGATTAAAACTGTTGTCCCTGGCTTGCCCGGATAAAACGACCGTGTAGGAGCCAGGTTTGGGAAAGGTAATGGTGGTGCGAATGCCCTGGTGTCCTTTCTTGTGTCCTTCGAGTTGGATGGTTGAAAGGGGCAAATGGTGAGCGATCGCCTTATTACCAGAATCGTAAGCTGTCACTCGACAGTTACAGTTTGCAGGAGCAATCATGTCGCCATTGTTCCGCATCAGCATAAACCAGGTCAGCGTTGGTTTTCCCGCAAACGGTGAATCGTCGGGGTCAAGATGGATCATGACTTCAACGTTGGCAGCATTCTGCTGCTGATGGGCAATCAGAGGGGGAACAATGATTAACGGTGCAATTGAAAATCCGCAAACCGTTGAAACAAAAATCGGCAAAATTTTGTGCATTGCAGTCTCCGTGAGGAATAGGAGTCAATACTTCTCGGTTAAGGGTTTGCAGACTCTGCATCGATCCCCCCTAGCCCCCCTTAATAAGGGGGGAACTGCACCCAGTTTTGGTTTGAAAGCCCCCCTTAATAAGGGGGGTTGGGGGGGATCTCTAGACTGACAACACTAACCGAGAAGTATTGCGTTCTAACCAACATTCATCGCCTGCAAGACGGGGGTGTTCAATGTTTGCGGATAGTGGATCACGCTGAGGGTGTCCGGTATCAGGTGCAGGTGTTGGGGTTGGACATCCAGCAGTTGACTCAGCATGCGGAGGGCGATCGCTTCTCGCACGACTACCAGTGCCGTTAGCAGTTGGTTTTCACTGGCTTCTACCGTCGGGGGTTGAGTCCGACGAGACATCAGCATTTGTTGCCATGCCTGGGGAAAGTCTTCGCGCAACACCTGAAGCTGAACGGCATTGGAATGAGATTGCAACAGTTGGTTGACGGTTGGTTGAGAACAGTCCAGGTCGTTACTGAGGCTAAAGTCAATTTTGATCGATTCTAATCGGTTTGCCAGTGCTCGAATTCGGTTGGGATCTGTTCCATTGGAGGGGACAATCAATAACCGCAACCCTTGTTTACCCTCTTTCAATTTGGGCAGCACGTCTCCTAGATGATCAGTTGAGTTGATCACGTCCAGGTGCGCTGGCTGGTTCCAAGCGGTTGGAAACTGCAGAATGCTGATGCCACAGTTGGACTGTTGTAGTGTGTGGAACTGGTTTGGGGACATGCCCAGGGCGGTGCTGATCAGGGCGCGGTTGGTTCCGGCATGGGAGACAATGAGCAGTGTTTTACCCACGTGATGGGGTAAGATTTCTTGCCAAAACTGGCGGACGCGATCGTAGAGTTCCAGCACAGGATAGTGGTATTTGGTGAGGCTGGTGAGTGTCAACGATCCTGTTCGAGGCAGATTGGGGTCAGAGTCAACCCTCATTTGAAATTCATGGGGACGTTCTTTCCAACAGCGATAGTCTTCAGCGAAGTGATCGCGCACAACCTGATAGGGGAGTCCTTCCCAGAGGGGCAGAGAAATCTCTTTCAAGGCGGGATCTGCAATCATAGTCGGCAACTGATCGGTTTCAGTCGCGATCGCCGCCAGGATTTCATGAGCGGTTTCCTGGGTGCGCTGCAAGGGACTGAGGTAGAGGGTGTTGATGTTGAATTCCCGCAACAGTAGTCCGGTTTGGTAGGCCGTCATGCGTCCTTTTGCCGTTAATACCGAATTATCGCTGCTGCCCTGGTGCCGTTTTTCAGCGTTGTAGGTACTTTGTCCGTGCCGCATTAGAATCACGCGGGTGTTTGAAGGGGAGGTTTTCCAGTCAGGGGTGGTGAGGGGTGGCATGGGGGATGGGGGATGGAGGATGGAGGATGGAGGATGGAGGATGGAGGGCTGCTTTATAAAAATACTCAAAACTAGCATCATCTCGGTTGAGGACACTAACCCTGGCTCGGTGCATCAATTCACGCTTAGCTTCACGGTAAGCCTCGAGGGTTTTATGAAAATCCAAGTGTTCAGGGCTAAGGTTAGTCCAAAGTCCAATGTCATAATTCACTTCATCTAAACGATGTTGGGCAAAACCATGAGAACTAGATTCAATGACTGCATGGGTGCAGTGTTCATCTCTAAAAAGAGCCAAGAGTTTTTGCACTTCGGGGGCTTCTGGAGTCGTAAAGTGCCCCTCGAGGTTTTGTTTTTGACTATCCACTTTAATCCCGGCCGTGCTTAGCAAACCGGTTTTATGATGTGTACTCAACAGGTGATGCAGCAAAAAAGAGGTGGTGGTCTTGCCATCGGTTCCAGTCACACCTAGCGTAAACAGTTTCTGCGATGGATACCCATAAAAAGTAGCGGCTAATTTGGCGATAGCAGGCTTAGCATCAGGGACAAAAATATAGGGTATAGCTAGGCTCATATCTGGTCTCTGACCAATAACGGCAATGGCTCCACGCTTGATAGCATCATCTATAAACTGGTGTCCGTCTACGCTTCCACCCTGACGGGCTACAAAGATAAACCCCTTCTTTACTTTGCGATTATCCTGGGCGATACCTTTAACCTTTTGTTTAGATAAAACCTGATGTTTAGATGAAACCTGTTGCCCAAGGGCTTCTTTGATAAGTCGGCTCAGTGTCATAGCATTGGCCTAGTCATAGCATTGCCCTAGTCATAACATTGCCCTAGTCATAACACTGGCCTGGTGAGTCCGTGTGACTCGAGGGTTTCAAAAACCTTTGCCAAATCATGTTTACTGTTCACAAAATCAACCTCATCACAAGGAATAATAACCTTGTTTAGAGCATAGGTTTTTATCCAACTGGCATAAAGATGATTTAAGGATTCTAAATAGTCGGCTGGGATTTGCATTTCATAATTGCGCCCACGTTGCAAGATGCGCTTTTGTAAAGTACTTACGCTGGCCTGTAAATAAATAAGCAAATCAGGTGAGCGCAAAGTTTTTAAGATAGCCTCATAGGTTTTGTGATAGGTTTGGTAATCACGTGCGTTCATAATCCCTTGAGTATAAAGATTTTTAGCGAAGATATTGGCATCTTCAAAGATAGTACGGTCTTGCACAATACGCTGACCTGGGTTGATAAATTTCAGGTGCTGCTCGAGCTTTCACTTAAAAAGAACATCTGTGAATGAAAAGCATAACGGGGCATGTCATGGTAAAAGTCCTCGAGGTAGGGATTTTCATTGACCGCTTCATAGATAGGCGTGAGCAAATAACGTTCAGCCAAGAACTCAGTTAGACTTGACTTA
>JAAUSG010000241.1 GCA_012034055.1 Leptolyngbyaceae cyanobacterium RU_5_1
GTGGTTTGGATCAGGGATGGAGCCCGGGGATTTTGGCGATTATTTGAACACCGCTTCGCATCGGTTGCGGTGGGGATTTTAGATTTCTATCATCCGACAGAGCACCTGTGGCAAGCCGCACAAGCCTACGGTCAAACCATTCCCACTCGCACACCCCAGCAATCGTTGGAGCAATTACGCCAGCGCCTACCGCAGGGTTCTGTGCTCGGTATCAGCAAGGAATTAGGGCATCTGTTGAAGTACCGTTCGACCCCTGCAGCGGCCAAGCCAACGCTCAAACGAGTGCAACGCGATCTGAGCACTCATCGGTCTCACCTGCAGTACCGACAATTCAAGCACTTAGGGGTTCCGATTGGTTCGGGGATGGTTGAAAGTGCTTGCAAGTGGTTGATTACGCAACGATTTATGGGAACTGGAATGCGGTCGAGTGAGCCAGGATTTAATCATCTGCTTCATCTGCGGGTAGCCTGGGTCAAGGGGCGATTCGATTCCTTGTTTGCCGATTGCCCACTAACACCCTCTCTTTACTCCCCCAACCGCTAGGTGCGCCCTGTATCAGCTTAATTGTGTTTTCCTACTTATAGCAAAATGGCTCGAAGCAGAATTCATGATTGCATTCATGCACAACTGAAAGAAGCTGTTGGACAGTTAACTGCACTGGCATTGAGCCAGCAGCACTAATCACCGCGTCGAGCAGGTCAGTCCAGCAAACGCCTGCCAGATTGGGAAGAAGTACATCTGCGTTCCCGACTTGTTCGACAGATCCAAGTCCAACAGTCCACATGCCTGCCTTGATTGCCGCGTCAATGCCCGATGCCGCATTCTCAACAACGACGCAATTCGCTGGATTTAAATCTAATTGGGCAGCCGCATAGGAGAAAATATCGGCAGCAGATTTGGATTGGGCAACACGATTACCGTCCGCGATCGCATCAAAATACATCGAAATTCCCAACCGCCGAATCACTTCCACAGCATCCTTGCTGCATGAGCCGAGGGCAATTTTGATATCGGCTGCACGCAATTCCCAGAGCAATTTCGATACTCCAGAATGCAGATGAGTGGGGGTAATCGTGCGAATCAGATCCAGATAGTAGTCGCTTTTGCGAGCCATCATCGACTGCAGGCGTTCTTCCGGTACAACTCGCCCATTCAATAACTGCAACAACGACTCCCGTCGAGATATACCCTGCAGTGCTGCATTTGCCTGACGGTCAAACGGAATGCCTTCTTCATCTGCCAGGCGTTTCCAGGCTCGATAGTGGAATTCGGAGGTATCCGTGAGCACACCATCCAGGTCAAAAATAACACCTCGGATTTGGGATGGGGGAATGGGGGAACGGGCTTCCACCATGAGTGCATTCAGTGACCGTTCGGCTGATGCTCTTGGTAGCAGCCTCAGTTCTCCCTGAGTCAAACCGCAGGACGGAATCGTCAGTGGCCCGACTGATGGGGAGAAGCCAATGTCTGAATTCTGAATTCTAAATTCTAAATTCTGGGTGTCTCCCTGGCTTGTCTCCGCGTCCCTCTGAACAGGAGTCAGGTCAAACTCGTAGGATTGTCCCCGCCAGTGCAGCTTAAATTGCAAACGAGTCCAGCCAGAGGGTAACTTTGGTTCCGCCACGGGTCCGTTGGGAGTCAGGTGAATGCCACCAAAACCGAAAACAATAGCCTGCCAGATGCCACCCGTAGCCGCCGCATGGATTCCTTCAGCCGTGTTTCTCTGAACATCTGCCAGGTCTACCAGGGCTGAACGCATGAAATACTCGTAGGCGTCTTCGAGTTTGCCCAATTCGCACGCCAGGGTAGCGTGAATCGCCGGACCCAGCGAGGAACCATAGGTATGATCGGTGCAGGGAACGTAGTAGTCCCAGTTTGCCTGCAACGTTTTGCGATCGTAGAGCGGAATTGAATTATCGAGGAGTACAGATGGACGGAGCAGATACAGCAGCATTAACACATCCGCCCGCTTAAGAACTTTGCGCTGATTCGTACCTTTAATCCCTAAAATTGTCTGCAGCGATCGCATACGTGGCTCATACGCCGCCAGGTCAATGTCTTTAAGCTGGAAGAACCCCTCGAATTGTTCAATCAAACCATTACGAGGATTTTGCGGTATCCATAGGTCATGAATCACATCTGCCCAATGATCGAGGCGCTCTGGAGTCAGATGAAGTTGAGTTTCTAATGCCGTTGTCCGCTCGGGGTCGGACTGACGCAGCCATTCTAAAACCTTCAGGGCTGTTTGTAGGTGCCACTGCACCATGCCATTGGTAAAAGCATTGTTATCAACCGGTTTATGGTATTCATCGGGACCAATCACATCGCGAATTTCGTAGCAATTGCGGTCAACATTCAACTCCACCCGGCTGCCCCCAAAAGACGGCTGTATCGAAGATGATTTCTGCACCACAGGCAGCCATCCATTCGTCGTCGCCCGTAACCTGCCAATACAGCCAAACTGCATAGGCAATATCGGCACTAATATGCTGTTCCAGTTCACCCGACCAGATTCGCACCCACTCGTTGCCCATACATATCCAGGTGGGTGCCACCTCGTCTCCGGTTGCTGCACTTTCCCAGGCATACATCGCTCCCTTGTAACCCGCTGCTTCAGCCTTGCGCCGTGCTCCAGGTAGGGTGTGGTAACGGTAGGTGAGCACGTTGCGGGCCAGGGTGGGTTGAGTAAAGATGAGGCAGGGAAGCATGAAGATTTCCGTGTCCCAAAAGACATGTCCCCGGTAGGCAAAGCCGGAGAGTGCTTTGGCAGGAATGCTGACGCGATCGTCCTGGCGAGGTGCAACCGACAACAGTTGAAACAGGTTATAGCGCACAGCCAGTTGCGCAACCGTGTCACCCTCAATCACAATGTCATTCCGTTGCCAAACCTTAACCCATGCCGTTTCGTGATCGGCTAGCAGCATCATATAGTCGGGTAGTTTAGCCAATTTCGTCACAGCCGCCTGGGCGGGTTTGGCAGCCTCCCGGGTCGTGAAGACAGATACGATTTTTTCTAAGGTAACCAGTTGTCCAGCGTGAATCTGGAATCGAGTCACCAGGGTTGGCAGCCCTGAAACCCCATCGTGCTACTTCTGGCATCCTCAGCCCCCTGTACAGTCAGGCGTGCTGACGTTCCCAGTTCCAGTTTGGAGTGGCGGCTGCGAACGTGCAACCAGATGGAATCGTCTGTGCCAGATTGATCCAGCCAATCCCAATGTAGCCAGCCGTTGGTATCGGGGTAGCCGTGAATGCTGGCATGAACTTCAACCGAACCGGCAAAATCAATCGATATAATCTGACAGCGGAGTGCCAGCACATGTTGGTCGGCAAGGCTGACAAACCGCTCAAAGTGCAAGTCCAGGGTGTGGCCTGCTGGGCTACGCCAGCGGACGCTGCGACTGAGTGTGCCGCGATGTAAATTGAGCCAGCGTTGATAACTTAAAACCTCACCGCGATCGAGTCGGAAGCGATCGCCCCCAATCATAATCACGAGAGGCAACCAATCTGGGCAGTTTGCCAACTCCGTTTCCACCAGTGGAGCATCATCGTAGACACCATTAATCAATGTGGCTGGACAACTCCCTGGATAGTCTTCTTCAAAGGTTCCGCGTGTTCCCAGGTAGCCATTACTGAGGGTAAATATGGTTTCTTTATGGTGCAGTTGAGTTGGGCTAAATTCTTTTGTGGTTGTTTCGATCACAACCCAATCGGTTTCATTCATTGGAGTCTGTTCTCTGAAATTGCAATTAAATTTGAATTTCACAAGACAATGACAACGATAGTGTTCAGAATTTACAGTAAGTGACGTAGGAAGGGTGGTGGGCGAGCAACTCGTTGCCCCAGCGTTTTTTGCTCGCCCTTCCACCTGGCTTTCAGCGTTGTCACATTAACTTGTTCAGCGATCGCAACCTCTACTTTACGTTCGGCTACAAATCACGATCGCCTAACAAATTGGACAAATCTTGCACAAGATTGGGATGAGCCGGAATCCCAAAGTACAAGGCTCGTGTGACTGGCTGAAAGTACACTTTCGATTTCCTGATTACTTCAATCCTAAGCATCCAAAAGTGACAGGGTGAGGATGAAAAAGTGACAAACCAGGAATTCAGCATTTTCCCGAGTTATCCCCTGCTCGTCCCGAGTTTGTCACGGTTGCTTGCTTAACCTGATAACAAGTCAGGTGATAAACCTTCAAACTATGGCGCGGATTAAAACTCCGTCCAGAAGCAAAGTACCTGTACTACTGGTCTGTATCCTGACGGACTACCACCTCCACGGCACTAAATACTTTAGAGGAACCGGAAGCAATGAAGAACCTAATTGAAGGGATGCAGGAATTTCAAAAAAACTATGTTCCTGCCCATAAAGATTTGTTGGATCAGTTTTCTCAGGGTCAAAAGCCTAAAGTTATGTTCATCACTTGCTCTGACTCCCGGCTTGACCCTAACTTATTGACCCAAACAGAGATGGGTGAGCTATTTATTGTTCGTAATGCTGGGAATATCATCCCGCCCTATGGCGCAACGAACGGAGGTGAAGGGGCAACGATCGAATATGCGATCGAGGCGCTGGGCATCGAGCAAATCATTATCTGTGGTCACTCTCAGTGTGGCGCAATGAAGGGATTGCTGCATCTTAACCAGCTCCAGGAAGGGATGCCATTGGTCTATAACTGGCTCAAGCACGCCGAAGGAACTCGGCGGCTCGTGAAAGATAATTATAGTAATTGCTCCGATGAGAAATTGCTAGATATTGCTGTTGCCGAGAACGTACTCACTCAAATGGAGAATTTGGAGACCTATCCAGCCGTTCACTCCAAAATGTTTCAGGGCAAACTTCGCGTTTACGGCTGGGTCTACTACGTCGAGACGGGGAAGGTGGTCGCCTATGACCGCGCCAGCCACACCTACGTTTCTCCCGAAAGCCAAATCGTTGATAGCAATGTCTAGGGGTCTGTCCAACGACTCATTGCCTGCCTGCCGAATCCCTTGCCGAGTCTCTCTGGTTGGGTGTAGATATCTCAAATTTCGTTTTTACCCTTGAGGATGATTGTATGGCAACTTACAAAGTTAGATTGCTCAACCCAGAAGAAGGACTTGACGTCACACTTGATGTTCCTGAAGACGAATCCATTCTGGACGTTGCTGAACAAGAGGGACTCGACGTGCCTTACTCCTGTCGATCGGGTTCTTGCTCAACTTGCGCTGGCAGATTGAAGGAAGGCACTGTTGATCAGTCCGATCAGTCCTTCCTGGATGATGAGCAGATTGGAGCTGGGTATGTATTAACGTGCGTTGCTCGCCCCACGTCCAACTGCACGATCGTGACCCACCAGGAATCATCGCTCTACTGATCACTCAATCCACAGTTGAGGTAAGGCACCGCATTTGCTTATTGGAGTATTAGTATGGCTCCTTCATTTAGCAACGAACAACAGCACTGGCTTGCAAAGCTCAGAACGTATGTGCGTGTTGCCACCCATCGCTTTCTCCAAACCCTGAGCGATCTTTAGAGCAGGCGTACCAGGCTGCTCTAAAGATCGCTTCCCTGGAAGACAAGTACTTTAATGGAAACACAATTCCGCCTCAGTCAACCAGCAGTGGTTACAGAGAATCTTTTCTGCAAACAGAAATTGGAAAAACCTGGCGATCGCCAGGCTACGACTTACAGAATTCAAAGCTAGCGCCGTCGTCCTTGAATCCCTCAATTCTAACTATCTGGAGAAGCTGGAATTTGTGGATTCTTTGCTAGCAAGACATTCTCCAGCAGAAACTGGTTTATCTGCAAACATTGTTTTATCTGCATCGGTATCGATTTCTAAAACACTAGCCGCGATCGCTAAACCAGTAGTCGCAAACCCAGGCAACGTCAACAAATGGTTCTATCTGTCTATGCCAGAGATTAATGATGACACCCAACTCAATAAAGTAGGGATCTTACCGCGATCGCTGGGAAGAACCCTCAACAGAATTAAGCAAGAGCTAGATCCCAAATCTGAAGAAGCAATTGTTGAAAAGGCGCGCATCTCAAGACTCAAAACAATGGTTACAGTTCGACTGTTAGCATTGTTGATTATTATTCCTCTACTAACTCAGGTCGTAACGAAGCACTTCATCATTAATCCGATTGTGCAACAGATCAGGAGTGGAGAGACAACTCCAGCTTTCCTCAATACCGAAATGGAAGAGGAAGGCTTTAAAGAACTTCAGAGTTATGAGGAAAGGCTCAAGTTTAAGCAACTCATCCATTCCAGTCCAAAGCTCACAGAAGAGCAACAGGAAGAGCTGGTTGAACACAAAGCGGTTGAACTTGCTGAAGAATTTCGAGCCAAGAGTAGCAGCGCGATTAGCAATAGTTTTGCAGATCTGCTTGCAGCTGCAGCCTTTGGGCTAACACTCTTCGTCCGCCGAAACGACTTTGAGGTCCTGAAGGCCTATATGGATGGGTTTGTGTATGGTCTCAATGACAGTACCAAGGCATTTGTTCTGATTCTGATCACGGACATCTTTGTGGGATTCCACTCACCGCACGGGTGGGAGGTATTGCTGGAAGGATTGTCTAACCATTTAGGAATTGCACCCAATCCCAGCGCCATCAGCCTCTTTATTGCCACTATTCCAGTTGCGATGGATACAGTCCTCAAGTACTGGATCTTCACCTATTTCAGCCGACTATCTCCTTCAGCCCTGGCAACCTATAAAGGCATGAACGAGTAGCCACTACTGGCAATTCTTACCTTGCCAAAACCGTTGTCTGATTCGACTGCTTAGATAAATGCTGACTGAGAGTTCGCAGAAATCTGTTCAACTAACCAGCATGAAAAGCTTTGGGAAGTAAATCCATGCTTTCAAATGTCCCCAAAAAATATATCCGTTTCATTCAGTGGGTGTTGATAGTCATCGTACTCATCGTACTGAGTTCGATATTCCTTGGCAGTAACGCCGCACATGTTCTGCGAGTCACTCTTTTCGGAGGATTCGTAGTACTGAGTGTGATCTTAGTTTCCCGGGTTTTTCTGAAACCCCAGGATGTTTCAGAAATTCAGCCTATCAAAGGTTCCTCGCCAGGCAAGGATTCGAGTACTGCCACGCCCGCTGCCCTTTGAAACGTTTCATGGCTTCGGTCATCAAGTATGGCAACAAGCCAATCGCCCAGCATCCCCCAAACGCTCTCGGAGCGCAGTGCCGGCTCAGATGGGGCATTCTCATAAGCCATCTTCAGTCCAGGAGGATCGAACGGTATTCAAGCCCGTCCAAGCGTCCCATCCAGGTAGGAAACCGCCACGGGCGACGCCTTCGGCTAACGTAGCCAACCATGAAGACGATCGCACCGTTTTCAATCCGGCTCAGGCTCGCACAAACTCAGCCCCGAGGACGCCTGCACCTAAAGTCCCCCGGGATGAAGATGAGGAGCGAACCGTCTTCAATCCGATCCAGAAGTCTCTTCCGGCTACCAGTCCAGCGTCAACAGGGCCTTTACCTGTAGCCTCTGAAACGGGTATCACCCCTGAAACCGGTATCCAGGAAGAGCCAGTGGCGATCGCACCTGTCCAACAGCCCCTTCCGGCTGCCAAGTCAGTACCAACGATGCCACTGCCCGAAGCCTCCATTGAAAGCTCCATTGAGACCTTGATTGAAGAACCAGTGGCGGTCGCGCCTGTCCAACAGCCCCTTCCGGCTGCCAAGTCAGTACCAACGATGCTATTGTCTGGAGCCTCCATTGAGAGATCCATCCAGGAAGAGCCAGCCGCGATCGCGCCTGTTCAGCCATCCCTGCTAACGTCCAGGTCAACGCCAACAGAGCTGTTGCCTGAAGCCTCCATTGAAAGCTCCATTGAGACCTTCATTGAAGAGCCAGTGGCGATTGAGCCTGTCCAACAGTCCCTTCCGTCCGCCAAGTCAACACCCGTAAAGCAGTCTTTTGCACCATCAACGGATCAGGACGATCGCACCTCGTTCAACCCGATTCCCAAGGCGACTCCAGCCAAAGAGCAAACTCGGATGGAGCACCCTCGTCGAGAAGCTGCAACGGAC
>JAAUSG010000034.1 GCA_012034055.1 Leptolyngbyaceae cyanobacterium RU_5_1
GTCAAGTCACTGTCGTAAAAGGGTTGGCTCATTTGCTTTCCCGCAATAGTATGGATTGCTTAGGTATCGCTCTTTTCCTCTCCTGTTGAACGCTCGCTTCATATCTATTTACAAACAGCTTCTTACGACATCAGACGCGGCTACTGCTTGACTTTAACCTGATGCACACCGAACGATACGAGTACGTCGGCAAACTGCTGAATGAGATTGGGACTGAATTAGGGGGTTGGATCCGGCAACAACGTCAGCGACCTGTCGCACCATGAAACGATACGGCAACCTCTGGGTCGATGTGATCGATTTCCAAAACCTTCTGGCAGCAGCTCGACAAGCCCAACGAGGCAAGCGATTTCGAGCCAATGTTCTCCGGTTTAACTATGACCTGGAACAGGAGTTGACTCAACTTCAGCAGCAACTCCAGAACCAAACCTATCAACCTGGGAAATACAAAACGTTTAACGTTAAAGAACCCAAACCTCGCCTGATTTCTGCCGCTCCTTATCGAGACAGGGTAGTGCATCATGCGCTCTGCAACGTGATCCTACCCATCTTCGAGCAAACCTTTATTCACGACTCCTACGCCAACCGAACTGGATTTGGCACTCACCGCGCCCTCAAGCGGTTTACCCAGTTCACCCGCTCCAGTCGTTATCTACTCCAGTGCGATATCTGCAAATACTTTCCCAGCATCGATCACGAAATTCTCAAGCAACTACTTCGCCGCAAGATCAAATGTCCCGACACTCTCTGGTTGATTGATACCATCATCGACAGCAGCAATGAACAGGAACCTGTCGTAGCGTATTTTCCCGGTGATAATCCGCTCACGCCTCTGTCTAGACAGCGAGGGTTACCAATTGGCAATTTAACCAGTCAGTTCTTTGCCAATATCTATCTCAACGGTTTCGATCACTTCGTCAAAGAACACCTCAAAGCCGATCAGTACCTGCGGTATGTCGATGATTTTGCCCTATTCTCAGATGACTGGGGCTTTTTAGCGGATGCCCGTCTGGTTATAGAAGACTTTTTGGCTACCCTCCGGCTCAAAATCCATCCGATCAAAAGCCAGCTTTTCCGGACACAGATTGGACCAACATTTGTAGGATTTCATATCTTTCCAGATCACATCCGCGTCAAGACAGCCAATCTTCGGCGAGCCAGATATCGCCTCAGACGATTAAAGAAAGAATACGCAGCAGGAAGTATTTCCTTTGAACAGCTCACCCAATCGATTCAAAGTTGGAGTGCTCATCTCAGTCATGCAGACACTTGGCATCTACGGCAGGATATCTTTTCAAACCTGGTGTTTACATGACAGCACTGCTAAACAACGTTTCATAACCTTAAATCATTCCTACATCTTCTGGACTCTTGCTATAAGACCTTATTATTATCTCTGGGGCAGATCAGCCTAGCTGCTGCGGGGCGGGTCTTGGTACAACAACCCTGAAAACTGCCGCTCTGCTAACCGCAACCGGAACACTCCGCACAACCGAAACAATAACATCGGTTTTCGAGTCCTCCGTGTTCCTCCCTGCACTCTTCAGCGCCAGAGTCGGTGGATGGGAATTCACTGAGCGTGCCACGAAGAGTCCAGATTTGCTCCTGTGATGCTGGTAACGGCATCCAAAAATCAAACCGAGCCGGATGGTTTGGTAGGTTCGCCGAAGACCCATCCGGTTCATATATATTCAACCCTTTCCCCTTCTGTAGGATGGGCAAAGCCAAGCGTGCCCATTCGCCATGCTTTGGGATGGGCACGGGAAAACCCCTTTGCCCATCCTACATTTGGCTGGTTTGCGGGAAGCCGGAGCTTCCTGGCTTGCGTTCCCAAGCTGGAGCTTGGGAACGAGCTTTCCAAAAATTATTGGCAGCACACAATCAAATTCTTGATACCCTGAAAAGCAGATACTGCCGTGTCAGAGCGTGTTGCCATGCAAATTCTTCACGGAACCTGGATTCCTCAACCGAGTGAGGCTCAAGCAGGAGAGACCTTCATCCAATCGGGCGCATTCTATTTGTGGGTGGAAACGACAGAGAAAAAGCGGTTTCGCAAACCCAGCCAACAGCATCCCCGGCAATTGGTGGCAGCAGATCTGGCGGTGCTGTTGCAAAAAGAGCTGGGAGTAGAGCCTCCGGGTGTACGGCGAGAACTAAAGGAGCTGATCGCGCCGCAATACTTTCTGTTACCAACCGTTGACAATCAACCGCTGCCCTCGTTGGAACTGTCTCGCTATCTGGAAGAGGAATTACCGGAAACCTTTGAGTGGCAGCATTGGCAGGTGGATTGCTACCCGACGATCGCCGCTACTAAAACGGGAGGTTCGACAAACTCGGTCGTGAGTTTGCTCAATGATTTGCACTTTCTGGCATTGCACAATCTCGCCGACATCCAGTTGGGATCCGATTTAGTGTTCTGGTTTCACTACACGCAGGCACTGAAACGAATTATCTTCAAAGACCAGTACATCCCAGCATTAAAATATCGAGACCTGCAACTGGAAAAATCTGTTCAAGAACCTGCGAAAACGAAACGTCGGTCTACGAAAGCAGCGGCAGAACCTGCAGTGCCTGCAGTGCCTGCCAAACGCCAAACGCGGCGTGCAACTACTACCAAAACCACAGCCCGAAGCACACGGCGATCGGCAAATCTGGCCAAACGAGCCACCGCCGCGACTAAAACGATCGCCGTGCCTGCCACCCCATCCACGCCAAATTTTGAAGTCTATCCAGCCTGGGAATTCATTGGCGAAGAATACGAAGCAACCCTCCAGCAGTATGTGGACTACATGCCGCTGATTTGTGCGGCCGGGTTTGCCGAGCCACGGGAAACACTGGAGTTGTACGATCGCGAAACGCTTTTGCGGCATTTTTCCGAATGTTTGTTAACCGATATTGTGACGCATACGCCAACGACCCAGACTTACGAAAAAACGATCGTCGATTCGTTACTTTACACGTGTCTGCATCCCTCTGGAAAACCCTGGACATCAGCGGAGAAACTGGAGCAGTACAAACAATGGCAGGCCTGGCGCGATCGCATCGTGCGTACCCAGACTGAGCAACCCTTTTACCTCTGTTTCCAACTGCAAGATCCGGTGAAACCGGAAGACCCCTGGGAACTCCAGTTGCAGGTTGCGCCCAAAAGTGATCCATCGCTGCGGGTCGCGTTGAGTGATTACTGGCGGATGCGTCCTAAGCAACAGCAACAGGTGCAAAAACAATTGGGCGAGAACTTTGAGCAACACTTGCTGACAAATCTGGGCTACGCGGCACGGATTTATCCAGCCCTCTGGCAAGGCTTAGAAACCGATCAGCCAGTCGGGATTACGCTCAATCTGGATGCCGCGTTTGCCTTTCTGAAGGAATCGGCCTGGGTGCTGGAAAATGCGGGCTACAAGGTGATTGTACCCTCCTGGTGGACACCCAAGGGACGACAACGGGCAACGGTACGCTTGAAGGCCAAAGGTAAGTCCCGGTCTGGCGGGGAGGACAAATCCAGGAGCTATTTCTCGTTTGAAAATCTGGTGGAATACCAGTACGACCTGGCGATCGGCAGTGAATCCGTCAGCGAACAGGAATGGCACCAACTGGTCAACGCTAAAACGCCGCTGGTCAAGTTCCGGGGACAATGGATGGAACTGGATCAGGACAAAATGCGGCAAATGCTGGAGTTCTGGAAAAAGCAACAGCAAGAGAACCCGGAGTTAAGTTTGCTCGATTTTCTCAAACTAACGGCCGGTGGAGATGGGGATGGTTTGGAAGTCCAGGTCGATCGCCAGGATGCCCTCTCCGAGATGCTGACCAAACTGAGCGATAAAAGTCAGCTGCAGCCGATTAAAGATCCCAAACATCTGCAAGGACAGTTGCGTGAGTATCAGAAGCGGGGCGTCTCCTGGTTGCAATACCTGGAGGAGATTGGCTTAAACGGCTGTCTTGCCGACGATATGGGCTTAGGGAAAACGGTGCAGGTGATTGCCCGTATGTTGCAAGAACGAGAACTGGCAGAGAAGAATCGGATTAAAAACATTCCGCCCACGCTCCTGATTGCACCCACCTCGGTAGTCGGCAACTGGTATCACGAAATCCAGAAGTTTGCACCCCAGTTGAAAGCAACGGTGCATCACGGTAGCCAACGCGCTAAAGACAGTCAAGAATTTAAGCAAGCCTGTCGGGAGCACGATCTGATCATTACCTCGTTTACCCTGGCACGTAAGGACATTAGCTTATTCAGTGATATCGAGTGGCATCGAATTGTCTTAGATGAGGCCCAGAATATCAAAAATCCCAAAGCAGATTTGACCAAATCCATTTTGAAACTCTCTGCCCCGCATCGACTCGCCTTAACCGGGACCCCAGTTGAAAACCGTTTGCTAGATCTCTGGTCTATTTTTAATTTCCTCAATCCGGGTTACCTGGGCAATCAGACCCAATTTCGGCGTAACTTTGAACTACCAATCCAGAAAAACAATAATCCACGTCAATCGGAAACGCTGAAGAAACTCGTAGAGCCACTTATTCTACGGCGGGTCAAAACCGATCAGTCGATCATTAAAGACTTACCGGATAAGGTGGAACAGAAGCTTTACTGCAATCTAACTAAGGAACAGGCATTCCTGTATGAAGCCGTCCTCAAAGATGTCGAAGAGCAATTGGAAATGGCGGAAGGTATCCAACGCAAAGGACTGATTTTAGCAACTCTGACCAAATTGAAACAAATCTGCAACCATCCCATGCAGTTTCTCCAGGATGGCAGTGATTTCACACCGGAGCGATCGCTCAAACTCTCCCGTCTGGATGAGATGGTACAGGAAGCGATCGACGAAGGGGAAAGTATGCTGATCTTCACTCAATTTACGGAGATTGGAGAAGCACTGGAAAAGTATCTGCGCCAGACTCGTCACCACAACACCTATTACCTGCATGGGGGAACCGCACGCAAAAAACGAGAGCAGATGATCAGCGAATTTCAAGATCCCGAAACCGAACCCTCGGTCTTTGTGCTCTCCCTGAAAGCAGGTGGAGTTGGGATTACACTCACGAAAGCGAATCATGTCTTTCACTTCGATCGCTGGTGGAATCCGGCGGTGGAAGATCAGGCAACCGATCGTGCCTTCCGGATTGGGCAGCCAAAGAATGTCTTCGTTCACAAGTTTGTGGCCATGGGAACGCTGGAAGAACGGATTGACGAAATGATTGAAGACAAGAAAAAACTGGCAGGCGCGATCGTCGGATCCGATGAATCCTGGCTCACCGAGTTAGATAACGATGCCTTCAGAAAACTGATTGCCCTGAATAAGAGTGCCATTATGGAATGACAGAGGAGGTCACCCATGAATCTGAATTTACTGGATAAACTCACCGAGCATCCGGAGTTAATCTCCCAGGAAACAGATCAGCACTACACAATCTCAAACGTAAGCTGGCAGGCATACGAAGCCTTGCTGGCTGACCTGGGCGACGATTTTCCAGGACTGCGGGTTCATTATCTAGACGGAACGCTTGAAATCACGATGCCAGGACGCAAACACGAAGTCAGTAAGGACAATATTGCAGGTTTACTGAGAGCTTATTTTGAAGAAACGCGCACCCGCTTCTACGGATTAGTCCGAGTTGAAGCCCAAAAGCGAGGAGCAGAACCGGATGGGTCATTCTGCGTGGGAACGGATAAGGAACTGCCCGATATCGCGATTGAAGTGGTACAAACCAGTGGCGGCATTAATTAGGTTGGAGATTTACAAGGGGCTGAATGTTCCAGAAGTCTGGTTCTGGAAAACGGGAAAATTTGCGGTCTATCACCTGCAGGATCAGGTCTATCAATGGTGCGATCGCAGTCAATTTCTACCCGATTTAGATCTCAATTTGCTGGCAACCTTGATTCAATCACCGGAACCGCTGGATGCAGTATTAGAATTTCGGACAGCGATCCACCAACAGTTACAGCAGGAATCAATCCATTCAATTGATTAAAATAAACGAATTAAAATCTGGACAAACTCTGATGACTTCTCCATCTCCAGTTAACCCTATCCCGTTATCCAATTCCCTTTATCAGCAGGATTACTACATCTGGCTGGAAAAAATGGCTCAACTTCTGCGGACTGGCAATTTAAAGGAACTGGATCGGGTGAATCTGGCGGAAGAAATTGAAGATATGGGAAAACGAGAAAAGCGATCGGTTGAAAGCAACTTAGAAATAGTCCTGATGCATCTCCTTAAATATAAATATCAACCAGAGCAGCGTTCTAATAGCTGGCGATTTACGTTGCTAGAACACCGCGATCGCCTCGACAAGTTGTTTCGAGATAGCCCCAGTTTAAGACTCCACTGTGTAGATGTTTTTGCCGATTGCTACGGTCGAGCCAGGAAGAAAGCGGCGGTTGAAACTGATTTGTCTCTAGATACATTCCCTGAAATGTCACCATTTACGCCAGCAGAAGCATTGAATGTGGATTTTTTACCAGACTGAGATGATCTTTTTTTTGGAGCACCATTGATGAGTAAATTTAGTCGCAGTTGGTGGGGACAAAAGTTTATTGAGGCCTTAGAGCGATTCACCGATTCGGGGCGGTTGAGTCGGGGACGCTCCTATGCCAAGGGGGGGAAAGTCAAAAGCTTTGACATTAAGGATGGCATTGTCATGGCTCAGGTGAGAGGTTCGGTGAACCCCTACTTTGGGGTGTATAAGGAGCCGCTGTACACGACCACGATCGAATTTCAAGCCATCAGTGCGGCAAAATGGGCCGCCGTGATTGCCCTGATCGCCTCCAAAGCCAGCCTGATCTCTCGTCTGTTGCTGAATGAAATTCCCGATACTATCGAAGACTCGTTTGCCCAATTAGGGTTGAATTTACTGCCTCGTAGCCGCAAAGATTTCAAATCCCACTGCTCCTGCCCCGACTACAGTAATCCCTGTAAACACATTGCGGGTGTGCATTACCTGGTTGCGGCCGAACTCGATCGCGACCCGTTTCTGTTGTTTGAGTTGCGTGGCTTATCTCGCGACGATCTGCATCGAGAACTGGCCAAATCTCCCCTGGGGCAGGCACTCTCCGCCGAGCTGCAACTGCAAAACCGTCCACCCCAAGCCGTTCCGTCCTACTACACCCGTCCCACAATTCAACCCGTCAGCAACACTCAACGCTTGCGCGACGTCTGGCATGGCGCAAAACGACTCCCTCACGCGATCGAGCCATTGCCTGAAACCCTGGTACCCGGAATTCTCGTCAAAAAACAGGGAGATTTTCCGGCTTTCTGGACTCGCGATAATTCATTCATTGAGGCAATGGAAACGCTCTATGAACAGGTCAGAAACAAAAGTCAGCTTTAGCGGATTCGCCATTGCCCCACCGGCTCACGGTGCAGAGTGCATTCAGCATTATCCAGCAGCAATAAACTCTAAAACTTCTGCCAGTTATCACTAAAACAAAAACGGACTCCTCAATGAGGAATCCGTTCAAATGGTTAATCTCTGTTGCGGAGAACTATAGCAAACCCAAAAAGTGCAGAATACCCTGATTAGTGACTAACTCAGTAACTAGAGCAGCCACGAAGCCGATCATTGCAAAGCGACCGTTCCAGAGTTCAGCCTGGGGAGTGAAACCAAATTTCCAAGCATTACGTCCTTCAGCGGCAATTGAAATCTTTTGAGTGTCTTGCATTGTGAGTACTCCAAGTTCATCCTAGCTACCCTCCCATTGTAAACAGTTGTTACGGAGAGTGTCAAAGCGTAAAGGCTAATAAACTCAAAAATTGCTGATCGACGGGTTCAACGATGCGCGATCGCTAGCCAACCAGATCAGAAGACAATACTTTTCGGTTAAGCCTTAAGCAGAGTCGAGAAGGTGGCGATCGCCTGCTGCTGATCAAGTTTCCCAGCAAGGCCGTCAGAGCGATCGCCGGAACTTATTTCCCCTTCGACAGGGCGCGAATCTGACACATCAGCATATGCGCACATGCCCTATCTGGAACGTCGTGATGTAAGCTTGATCCGTCTATTGCTGCTGCCTTTGCTGAATCAGCACATTTTGTACTGAATGCTATGACACCCACTCTATCTGACCGAATCCAGCAGTTCTACGATGCCTCGTCTGGCTTGTGGGAGCAAGTTTGGGGAGAACACATGCACCACGGTTACTACGGTGCCGACGGACAGCGTCGTTGCGATCGCCATCAAGCCCAAGTTGATCTGATTGAAGAACTACTGACCTGGAGTCAACCCCAGTCTGCCACCCAGATCCTGGATGTTGGCTGTGGCATTGGTGGAAGTTCGTTGTACCTGGCTGAGAAATTTCAGGCCAGCGTCACCGGAATTACCCTCAGTCCAGTGCAAGCAAATCGGGCAACAGCTCGTGCTCAGGAAGCAGGCTTGACATCACAGGTGCAGTTTAAGGTAGCGGATGCGATGCAAATGCCCTTTACAGATCAGTCGTTTGACCTCGTCTGGTCTTTAGAAAGTGGAGAACATATGCCGGACAAGACCCAGTTTCTGCAAGAGTGTAGCCGGGTTCTCAAACCAGGCGGTACGCTGATCGTTGCGACATGGTGCCATCGATCGCGGACTCCACCTCAGCCTCCGTTGACTCCTCAAGAGCACCAATTGCTGTCCCAGCTTTACCGTATCTATCATTTGCCTTACATCATTTCCCTTTCTGATTATGCTGAGATTGCCCAATGCTTACCGTTTCATCAGGTGCGCACTGCAGACTGGTCTGCAGCCGTCGCCCCCTTTTGGGATGAGGTGATGACCTCAGCACTCAATCCAAGCGTGATTTGGAAAATCTTGACTGCTGGCTGGTCAACGCTGCAGGGAGCACTTGCTCTAAGGTTGATGTCGGCAGGCTACCGCCAGGGGTTGATCCGTTATGGCTTACTGTGCGCTACGAAGTAATAAGAAATCGTGTGTGGAGTGAGGGTTGGGCATGAGTCGAATTGTTTCATCTAAGATTGGGCACCCGTTGAGCCGCTGGCTCTATGCGTTTTGGAAGTTCTCTCGTCCCCATACCATCATCGGTACGTGTTGCAGTGTGATTGGGTTGGCCATTCTGGCATTGGCATACACATCTATAGAGTTGCCGTTTCAACTCAGCGATCGCGGCGCGATTGACCAGCCAGGGTTAGCCTGGGCAGCTTACGGCTTCGGGATTGTCAGTGCTCTATTCCCAAGTTTGTGCGCCAACGTCTACATTGTGGGACTCAATCAGCTCGAAGACGTGGCGATTGATCGGATCAATAAACCCTCCCTACCGCTGGCGTCTGGCGAGTTTGCGATCGCGGAAGGACGAATGATTGTCGCCGTGACTGGAATCCTTGCCCTGGTTCTAGCCGGACTGCAAGGTTCTTTTCTCTTCTTTACAGTACTCTCCAGCATGGTGATTGGGACGGCTTATTCCCTGCCCCCAATTCGGTTAAAACGGTTTCCCGTTTGGGCAGCATTCTGTATCTTTGGTGTGAGGGGATTGATTGTTAATTTGGGTTTTTTCCAGCATTTTCAGCATTGCTTGAGTGATTCTGGAATTATTCCACTTGAAGTTTGGGCATTGACAATTTTTATTATTCTGTTTGCCTTCGCGATCGCTATTTCCAAGGATATTCCGGATACCGAGGGCGATCGCCGATTTAAAATTCAGACCCTGACGATTCGCTTCGGAACCCGAGCGGTTCTTCATTTAACCCGTTTGGTTCTGACCTTCTGCTATGCCATGCTGATTGGGATCACGGGACTAGGCATCCTCTCCGTTCAACCCGTATTCTTAATTGCAACGCACCTGGGTTTGCTGGGCCTCTTGTGGATACGTAGCTTCAGGGTTGATCTGCAAAACAAGCGCCAAATCAGTCAATTTTATCAATTTATTTGGCAATTGTTCTTTTTAGAATATTTACTTTTTCCGATCGCGGTCGTTCTCAGAGTCGTCACTGAATAGATACAACCGTTCAAAATCTATCTATAGAACGATGATCTTAAACGGTTAAACGTGGTTCAGAGTATTTGAAGGCTAATTGTAAACAAGAATCGCAGGCTATGCCTTATGTTTATCAACTACATTACTCTGATGCTACTGAATATGGCTATTGGGCTTGTTTTACTGGCTACTTTTGTGTATCAGGGACTGGATAGTCCAAACCAGAAGCAATGGGTTCCGGGTTTTGGGATGACTGGCGCGATCGCGCTGGCAACTGGCTTACACATGGTTTGGACCTGGCCCATTCGGGGTAGCTTCAACATTGCCTACGGTGAAATGACGGTTCTATTCGGGATTTTGTTCATTACCACGTCCCTTGCGCTGGCATTCGGTTGGGAGCTGCTGACCATCACCCTCTATGGGTTTTTCGCAGGATTAGCGGCGATCGTGATTGGCATTCGCATCATCAATTTAAATTTAACCAGAAGTCCGCTGGTCTCTGGGATCGGTTTTGTGCTCACAGGATTAGGTGGACTTCTGGCCTCTCCAACCTTGCTGTATTGGAGGACAAATCGAATCTGCGATCGCTGGGTGCAGCCGTGCTCATCATAGCGGCTCTGATTTGGGCCTACACCGGGTACCTGGCGTACTGGAACCACTTAGCTGGCTATTCCAACTGGCAACCGCCTGCTCCGTAGAAAGTGGTTCCACTACAGTGGTTTTAATGAGCGTTACTGATTCTGGGTATGAAAAAGGTGCTGTATGCTCGAAACTTCGTTTCGATTCATACTGCTTTTCAGCAACGCCTTTTAATCAGACTTTAGATAGCTCTGAATCTTGATGGTTCATCATCCATTCCTCAAGCGGCTAAGGGCTTATTGAAAACCTGTGCTTGCTTGGTAGAAATTATCGTCCACCCTGCTTGCAAGAGTTTTTGACTGGTTGCCCAACCCTTTGAGCCTCCGGGAATCGGATAGTCTGGAACGCAAAGTCCAGGATAGTTTGTATAGGGTTTCCAGGGGTGATAGGGTTCCAGTCGGAGGTGTAAAATTAGTTGTCCATCAGCTCTAAACTTGGGAAGCCAACATAGTTGTCCAGACATTTGAAAATCCTCGTAACTTCAGCAAGTCATTTCATCGAACATTCAACGGTACCGGGTTGAATGTTCGATGAAATGCTTATAGTTACAGTACTACTCAAAAAAAACCTTGGTTAACTCTATCGAGAGTCAAGATTGTTAGAGATCGGAACACACTCTAAAGTTGGATAAGTTGAAAATGACACATCAAGAAGCTAACAATAAAACTGTTTAAGCCACAACTGCGAAAGTTTCAATCCTGATGCTAAAAGTATGATGTTGTTGTGTTTATGTCTCTTGCCAACCATTGTCGTAATGGATGTTTCTATCATGCGATAGAGTGACAAATGGCTATTCGGTTTAAGTTTATTGTTGTCCACTTACTTTCTGTCCTGCAAATGCTGCATCTCTTCTTGGGTACTAACGGCAATTTGCAAGGCTTCATTCAACAGGCGTCCGTGTTCGCTAGCGCGATCGCTCACCTGCATCGCACTCAATGCCGCAACGTTACTGGCAAACAGCGCTGAACGATTGGACATAAACGTTTTGTTCTCCCGCAAAATCCGCTCTGTTTTCAGGGCCCGCACCAGATCCTCGCGGGCCAACCGCAATGCCTGCAGCACTTTCTCACGATCGCTGATGGCGACACTCGCATTTCCAGCGTCCTCTAGCTGGTCGTTGATATAAATGGCTTTGACGACCGAATTGAACTGCTTCACATCATTCAGCAAATTTCGTAACGGTGGAGAGGCATTCTCTTGCAGCCAATGCCAGCGTTGAAAGATGGCTGTGCCAATCCCCAGGATGATGCTGATTAGCAAATGCATCTGCCCAGTCAATACGAGCGGAGTGAAGAAATAGAGGACGAGGCGCAGCGCCGCGATCGCAGTGTAATCCACGGCAAAGTACCACAGGCTCCACCACCCCACCCGCGACCAGAACGGTGCCAGAATGTGCCTGGGTGCAAACCCAATCAAGCGCCTCAGTTCGCCCTTAGTAATTTCTAAACCCTGCAGGTCAGGTTTCATAGCAGTTAGTCTTCGTCATTCGGCATTGGATTTTAGATTGCAGATTGCAGATTGTAGATTGGGAACTCTTCCCCTCCCCATCCCGTCATTCCGTCATCCCTTCACCCCGTCATCCCTTACTCTCTCATGACGGCTCAAATACCACACTAAACCAACAAACAGCCCGGTGCCAGCGGCGTACTTCACCAGGTCAGGGACAAATGGATTGGGGGAGAAGAAGCCTTCAATGGATGCCTGCAATCACTAGCATAGGGACGATGCCAAACACCAGGTGGGCCGCCTGGAGTCCGTAGAGTTTGAGGGCATCTCCACGCCGATAGTTCCCCGGAAACAGCAAGGCTCTGGACAGCAAGAAGCCTGCACCGCCTGCCAAAAAAATGGCCGGTAATTCCAACGAACCGTGAGGAAAGACAAAGGCCCAAAAGGGAAACGCCAGATTATTCTGACCCACCAGGGTGCCGATTGTTCCAATCAGCAGTCCGTTGAAGAGCATGATATAGGTGGTTAGTAGTCCGGCGGTCATGCCGCCTGCGATCGCGCCCAAGGACACTTTGATGTTGTTGACCATGATGCCGCTGGAGGCGAGTGGTTCAACGCCAACAATGGAACCCATCCACAGTTCACCGCGATCGCGCACCATGTGGATCATGTCCTCTGGCACCAGCATGGGGATAAACCTGGGGTCATGCCACGCTAACCACCAGGACACCAACCCTGCAAACACAAACAGCGCTGTCGCTAGCGCAATATAACCCCACGCCTGCTGCACGGCTGCCGGAAATCCCCAGCGATAAAACTCCAATACCGCTTGCCACTCCTGGCGTCGCGACCCCTGGTAAATCTGAGCGTAGCCACGGGTCGTTAGCGTTTGCAAATCTCGTACCACCAACTCCCCCACCTGATTGGTCTTAGCCCGCGCCAAATCGGCTGAAACAGAGCGGTAAAGGCTGGCAAGCTGCCGAATTTCGTTGGCTCTAAGAGATTTCAACCCCTTTTTTTCCAGTTTCTTCAGCAATTCATCCAATTCTTTCCAACTCGGCTGCCGACGACCAATCCAACGCTGAATATTCATTAAGACCTCCGAGAAACCGCATCCCATTGTGGGCGCGGAGGGACAGGAGCGTCGATTGAGCGGGGTTCGATGTCCCTGAAATCGACACACAATCTTTGCCGGTGCAGACATGGATGAAGTACAATTGTTCTATGACTCAAACCATATCTGTCTCCTGCAAGCTTCAAGTCCCTGTAGAGTTGTGTCCAGAAATTGATGCAACCCTTCAGGCGTTTGCTGACGCTTGCAATCAGATTTTGGAAGTTGCGAAGCGGGAAAATTGCCGCAACGTTACCAGACTCCATCATCTGACCTATCGGCAAGTGAGGACAATGACAGGGTTGAAAGCAAACCATGCGTGTCAGGCTATCCGTCGCGTTGTCGGCAACATGAAAGCGACAAAGCAGGTTCACAAATTCAGATCTACCTCTATCAGCCTCGACGCCAGAGTGTTTGCTTACCGGGAATCGGATCAGCACGTTGGTATCACATTGATGAACAAGCGGGTTTGGCTGCCCTTGTCGATTGGCAATTATCAACTTGCTTTGCTGAAAGGGCAAACACCGACTGCTGCTACCCTGGTCAAACGCCGCAATGGGGATTACTACATCCAAATTGCGATAGACCTTCCGACCGAGCCAACGGGTAAGACTCCGAAGGTGATTGGTGTGGATTTGGGCAGGCGGGATATTGCTACAACCAGCACAGGTCAGTCCTGGAATGGTAGGCAACTGCAAGCAACCCGTGACCGCTATTCCAAGGTTAGAGCCAATGTTCAACGCAAACGCACTCGCAGTTCTCGCAGACTGCTGAGGAGGCTTTCTGGCAGAGAACAACGGTTCCAGAAGTGGGTCAATCACAACATCTCGAAAAAACTGGTTGAGCAAGCCAAGCAAATTGGCGCGGCAATCGCGTTTGAGGATTTGACCAATATCAGAAACAGTCTCAACCAAAAGCCAAGAAACAAAACTGAGCGCAGACGAACCAACAATTGGGCGTTCTACAGTCTTAGAGTGTTTACGGGCTACAAAGCGGCAATTGCAGGAGTACCGATTGTATTGGTTCCACCTGCGTACACCAGCCAAGCTTGCCATCACTGCCTGCACATAGGAGAGCGGTCTAGCAAGTCGTTCAAGTGTTCGCATTGTGGTTTTTCTGGAGATGCTGACCATAACGCTGCTCTCGTGATTTCTCTCTTAGGGGGTGCTCTTGTAAACCAGCCCGAAGTTCCGTTCTTGTCGTGCAATTTGCCTGACTTGAGTAGGGACAAAGCCACATCCCCTTGCGGGTGCGGTTAGTTTACAATCTGTGATATTTATCAGGGACAAAACCGACCTGGTTTACGATAACGACAACATCACTCGCCTAGCAGGAGTGTAGCGCATGGCTCAAAGCTCTGGTTCCAGTCAACCTCTAAACGCCGGTAATGTTGTGAGTGCAGCCGTAACGCTTTACCGCTCTCATCTCAAGCAGTACCTGGGTATTTCTCTAATCGCAACGCTGTGGGTATTCCTGGTATTTGTGTCGCTGATAGTGTTGGCGATCGTGGCCGGTATTGCATTTGGGGTCGCTAGAGCTGGCGAATCCTCTGGAGGTGCTGTTATTGCTGTTCTGATTTCATTGGTTCTGTTCGCAGGATGGGTGGTTCTAGCTCTCTATTGCATTGGTAAAGGATTGCTCAATACTGCCCTAATTTCACGACTCGCCTTTAGTGAACTGGCTGATCAACCAGAAACAATGCAAGCTGTGCGAGGTCAACTGAATCGCAAAGGCAGTTGGAGATTCCTGTTGACCTGGTTTTTGGCAGGTTTGATTCTGTTTGCCATCAATCTAGGACTGTCTTTTGCTGCCGCAATTCCAGTTTTGGCCGTCTCTGCGGTGGCAGGTGAGGACTCCCCAGTTACGGTACTCGTCAATCTCATCCTGCAGCTAGTCGTAGTGGCTGTTTACTACTGGTTTTGGGCGCGTTGGTTCATTTCGGAGGTTCCGTTAGCGGTTGAAAGTGATACCGGCAGTACAGAGGCAATTAGCCGAAGTTGGGAGTTGTCAACAGGATCAGCACTGCGGATTTTACTTGTACTCGTTGTAGCATCAATTATTACATTGCCACTGTTTATCCTGCCCTTTCTACCCTTCATTTTCACCCTGATTGCAAATGCAGCTATGTTTGCAGATAGCTCTCCAGCTTCAGTAGCCGCACTTGTAGCATCGGTCATTGGATCATTAGTGATTGGGATTTTGTTATTCTTTCCTCTCAACGTCTTCATTCTGCCATTTTGGCAAGCGATTAAAGCTGTCATTTACTACGACCTTCGTGTTCGGAAAGAAGGGTTGGGTATGAAATTGAGAGGGCATGGATCTCAACAGTAAGTACTTCGTTGCGGAACAAATGGCATGCGCTTCCTGAACCGAATTTCCCAATCCACTCCAGAAAGTGTTGAGCTTGAGTTTACGTTGGCTGGAATTGGTAACCGCATCCTGGCTTGGGTAATCGATTATCACGTTCTGATAGTGCTATATGGATTGTTCTGGCTGCTATGGATTTTATTTGCCACTGGTTTGCTGAAGTATCTGGAAACGCTTGAGGGAGATTACAGTTCAGTTTATTTGTGGCTGCTGGCAATCGGGATTCTCATCAGCTTTGTGATTGAAAGTGGGTATTTCCTGGTCTTTGAGGTGGTATGGCGCGGGCAGACGGTTGGCAAGCGTGTTGCCAGGATTCGCGTGATTCAGGATGATGGCAGACCTGTTCGCCTTGCTCAAGCCGCGTTGCGATCGCTGTTGCGACCCATTGATAATTTCTGCTTCATCGGCGCATTTTTTATCCTTTTTGGTAAGCGGGAAAAGCGCATTGGAGATTGGGCAGCCGGAACGATCGTGATTCAGGAGGAACGGGGCGATCGCGCCACCACTCTACAAATCTCAGACCCAGCAAAACAGCTTGCCACTAAACTCCCCGAACTGGCAGATCTCAACCAGCTTTTGCCCGACGACTACGCCGTCATTCGCGAGTATCTTCAGCGACGCGGCAAGATGTCCCGTAAAGCCAGAAACGAGAAAAGCATGGAGCTTGCCCGGCAATTGCGCGCTCTGATTGCCCTAGAAACCATTCCGCCCGACACGACCTCCGATCACTTTCTGGAGGCTGTGTATCTGGCGTATCAGCAGCAAGCGGGAAATGGGGAATGAGGGTTTACCCCACCCCCTAATTCTGCCAGCCTCGCCAGGGACTGATCTCCACAGCACCATTGGGCGCATTGAAGACAACTTTGTAAAGCGCAAGGGGTTCCTGGGTGGGAGCTGAATTGCCATCGGCGATCGGTTTACCAAGCTTGACCAGCGGTGTTTCCTGGACGTATCGTGCTGCTGCATCGTTTTCAGGACTGTAGTCCACCACGGAGCCATCCTGTTTGACCCGGACTTTGAAGATCAGATCCTCCGTAAAGGCGGGAGTGCCCGGCCAGCCCTGGTTAATTTGGGTCTGCAGTTTTGGCAGGATCTTCTCAAGCTTGTCAATCTCGGTGATTTCAGTGATGCCGCTCACCGGCGAGGTCATCACCTGCCGCCAGGGGGCAACTTCCAAAACCCCACTGGGGGTAAATACCACTTTGAATTGGGCAAGTTGCTCTGTAGGGGGGCGATCGCACGACGATACACCAAATTCAACAGCGGGGTTTTGTTAGCGTTGTCCAGGGAGACTTGATTAACCGCTTTGTAGCCTAAAATCTCGCCATCCTGACTAACCCCAACTTGATACACCAGCGTATTGGGTAGAGCGGAGCGCGAGGTCCAGCTTTGGTCAACTTTCGCGCGAAGTTGCTGCCCTAACGTGTCCAGTCGGGCAGCATCTGTAATTTCGGGCGACGCCAGTGCCGCTGCCAATTTCTTCAAGTCGGGGCTGGCAGATGCGCTTGGGCTGGGGCTGGCAGGGCTGGCAGTTGAATCCGGTTTGGGTGACGGAGTTCCGCTGGTCGGTGGAGCACCGGGTGAGGGGGAGATCCCAGGCGTTGGGGTGGCACCCCGAACGGGATAGAGATCCTTGGGAGGCTCCACTTTCGGAACCGGCAACATCGAGAGGGCGATCGCGGCGGCAGCCAAACCAGAAACCCCGATCACGGCTGGAATTGCCCGTTTCCCAATCGGTTCAGCTTTGACAATCTCTCGACGGGTGAGGGGCTTCAAATCGAGGGATAAATCAGGCAGGGTTTGCGTGTCTGCCAGCAGCTGATCGACGGCTTCCACCAGATCAAACAGTTGCACGGTGTTTAGATCAACTTCCGTGACCGACTGATCCGTTACAATCCCGTCTACAGGCTGAGATCGAACACTTAGACGATGGACGTTCTCATCCACTTGATGGATCTGCACCAGTTGGTCACTCTGCTTAGAGGTCTTCGCCGCGTGCAGACCACTCAGGATTTCTTGGGCATACTGGCTAACCGCGTTGACTAGACCATCCAGAAACTCTCGCCCTCCTGACATCGGCTTCTCTAGACCAGTCAAGCGAAACTCGGCATTAATCAGGATCGAAAGCAGCGGACGCACGTCAGAAGGACTCAGGGAAAGGGCATCTCCTAATCCTTCTACCGTTAAGGTGCAGTTGGGCAAGCTGTATTGGCGTTGAATGGTCATCCCACCTCTCCATCAAACAAGCTAAACCAGTAGCGCTGAATGCCATAGGTTCCGGTGCAGAACAGGAGCTGAGACAGCAGATTGAGGGCTAACTGGTTCAGTTTTTCATCTGAATAATTTTCGGCAACAGCAGCGCGACGGGGGTTCATGCGCGATCGAAAATGGGCCCGAAATCGCTCTAGATACTCACTCAAGCGAAAGTGATGCTCCATTGACAGTTGTTTCTCAGACAGTTGCTGATAGGCGAGCAGGAGCTGCCGGATTAACACCGTTAGCTTGCGAGCCATATAGCAGCTCACCATCACCAATGCTTTTGCTTCGACGAGTGTCAGCGGACGGCGCTGGTTATGACGCCGTAAGGGATTCGTGTTCCGCAACCGCCAGAGCGAGACCCGGTCTTTAATGATTTCATCAAGTTCTAGCTGCTTTGCCGTCTGTAAGATTTCCTCTGAGCTGTCTAACTCCAGAGCTTCGATCGCCAGCAGCATCAAATCAATTTCGATTTTCGCCCGACGCGGACAGGTTTGGTCTGGAATCGGCGGGTCGGGTAAGCTGCCTAAAATTAGTGCGGTCGGTTGGATCGATGGACTATTCAACTGCATTTACACTCGCAATTTACACTGGCAGAAATGGCGTTCTATCAGTCGCATTCTATCGGAATATCACTGATTCAGCGCGAATTTGCCACAGCTACGGATACCGTGGTAAAACTCACCTCGTCAAAGCGTAGCTCAACTATGGCTAAGGAGGATGAATTTTGGATCTTAATTCTAATCTTCAGCCCTAAACTTCGCAGATCTGGACATTTGGCAGTCGGGAAGAGACAAATCGATTCATCCACGCTTCCAGATAGACCCGATTTGCCTGGCGTTGGGCTGAGTCGGTGGTGTCCAGCGGGTGAGGCATTAACCCTAGAATTGCTGCCGTTGTGACGCAAAACATGGATTTCTGGAAGCTGCCACAAATCAGCACCCGCAAATCTTCCTCACCCCGCAGCGATCGCCGGTAGAATTCCCGCAGATACTCTGGCAGGTAGTGGCGCATATCCTGCATTAACAATGTGGGAGGAATGCCTGCGCCTCCCACCGGCAGCGGGTCGGCATACAGAGCACCATAGGTGAATCGCTCTAAGTCGGGTGGAATTTGATAGGCCTGGGCGTTGTAGGAGACGGTGCCCATGAAGGGGAATGACCGGAAAAATACCGCTTCGACGTAGGGCACGGCGGTATCTGCCAGGAAGGTTAAACCAGCAGATTCTGGAATGATCTCGTATCCCTGGTCGTGAATTTTGACGGCATAGGTGATCGGTTTGTTCGCCGCTTCTACCAGGGCCGCCAAAACGTGATTGACAACGTCCGGAATTGTGTGGATCTCACCCTGATCATAGCGGTCTGATAACGCCAGAAACATGTCGCTCATCACCCGCCAAAACTGTCCAAGCGCACTGTAGTAGGACAGTTGCCGAACTTGCTCTGGGAGAAAATCTGGGAAAGCTCTGGAAAGCCCCTGCATGAGGGGATTGGAACGCAGTTTTGCCGCGATCGCCCGTTGCGCCCGTTCACCAAACTCAGGCGTATCCAGGTAGGTATCCAGCTTGCCGCCCCCATGCCAAAACATCCCTTTCATGCAGTATTCAGCAAACTCATAGTTGATGCGATCGTGCCACCAATGGCGGAGCAGCTTGCCCAGAGTAATTTCGCCGTTGAAATATTTGAAGAACGGAAACAGAACCAGAAACTGGTGTTCAGCAATGTAGGTTAGATTGCGCGAGTATGCATCCAACACCACCCCGTAGCTTTTCAGAATGCCAACAACCTCCATTACATTTTCAGTGGAGTCTGGCAGCAACGCTCCGCCCTGTTCGATGCGGTCAATAATGTCTGCCAGGGGATGGGTTGATGGAGTCATGTTACGAGTATTGGTCATGTTCATGGCTTTGACTTGACGGGTGCTGTTGTGGTGGCGATCGCGGCTTCTGAATTCAACATCGCGGTGATGGTCGGTTCACTCCACGACACCATCCAGTTGGGTTGTAAGCCTAGAAAAACAATCAAAACCGCCAGGACGAAACCGGGTAAGCGCTCTGACCAATCGACTCTGGGTAGGTTGGAAAACTGATCGGGTAAGCGGCCAAAGAAGGTGCGGTTCACCAGCAGCAGGAAGTAAACGGCGGTTAAACCCGTGCCTATCATGCACAGCAGGGTCTGCACTGGAAATACGGGGAAGCTGCCTCGAAACACCAGAAACTCGGAGATGAAGCCCATCATGCCCGGAATTCCAGCACTCGCCATCACCCCCGTCACCATCAATGTGCCAATGATTGGCATCCCTCGCTCCGGGTTCAATAGCCCCCGCAGGATGGTGATATCGCGGGTTTTGGTTTTTGGTAGACCACACCGACCAGTAGAAATAGCAGGGCAGAAATCAACCCGTGGCTGACCATTTGAAAAACCGTTGCCAGAATGCTCAAGGGGGTAGCGGCAGCGGCGGCCAGCAGAATATAGCCCATGTGCCCGATGGAACTATAAGCAACCATTTTTTTCATATCTGTCTGGGCGATCGCGGTCAGTGCTCCATACAGCACACTCACCACAGCCCAGGTTGCCAGTCCTGGAGCCAGGACCGCCCATGCTTCTGGGAATAGCCCCAACCCAAAACGCAGCAAGCCATAGGTTCCCAGCTTCAGCAGCACCCCAGCCAGCAACACCGAAATCGGGGTCGAGGCCTCAACGTGGGCATCGGGCAGCCAGGTATGAAAGGGAACCAGCGGAATTTTGATTCCAAAACCCACCAGCAAAATGCCCAGCAGGATAATTTGTGCGACAAGCGGTAACCCCTGAGTATGAATGGTGTCGTATTCAAAGCTAGTTCCACCGCCAAGCCACACGGCGCCCAGGAACGCCATCAAGATCAAAATGCTTGAGAGGGCCGTGTAAATCAGGAACTTGGTGGCTGCATACCCTCGCTGCGCACCGCCCCAAATCGCAATCAAAAAGTAAAGTGGAATCAGTTCCACCTCGTAGAACAGGAAGAACAGCAGCAAATTCTCAGCCAAAAATGCTCCGGCAACGCCTGCATTCAGCATCAACACCAGGATGTAGTAGAGCCGAGGACGCTGAATCGACTCCTCAGTGCTGTAGACCGCAAACCAGGTCAGCAAGCTATTCAGAATCACCAGCGGCAGCGACAATCCATCCAGTCCGAGCCGATAGGTCAAACCCAGCCGCTCAATCCAGGGCAACACTTCTTGAAATTGAGCATCTGGATTGACGACATCAAACTGGCTCCCTAAAACGACTGACCAGATAAACGCTAGCCCCAGGACAATCAGCGTAGTCACGCGGGCAGTCTTAGGCGGTACAGAGCGAGGCAGCAGTCCAACTAGGAGAACTCCAAGGATGGGGAGCCAAATTAGGGCACTGAGCATGGTGGGGTGAGGGGGGTGAGGGGAGAGAAGGGATGAAGGGATGAAGGGATGAAGGGATGGAAATGGTAAGGATGAGAGATAGAGGTTAAGCATAAACTTTAAGCTTGCTCTCACTCTTCATCGCTTTATCTCTTCACCTCTTCATCTCTCAACCACTTACCACATTGGATAGATCAACAAAATTCCCAACAAACTGATTCCGAGCAGAATTGTGAGGACGTAGATTTGGGATTGACCAGAGATGCTGTACTTCAGGCTTTCGCCACTCAAGATGGAGGCGAGACCGACAAAGTTGACAATGCCATCAACGACGTAGCGATCGAACCAGGCGCTGGCTTTAGACAGAACGTTGACGCCCCAGACGACACTGACGCGGTAGAGCTGTTCGACATAGAAGTCATAGGCCAGTAAATCCTGGAGGAATTTGAGCGGTGCCTGGATGGGGCGTGACCAAACCCGAGTCAGGCGGATAGAGGCCCCAATCACACAGCCGATTAGCCCGGAAAGTGCCAATAATAATACGGCAGTTTGGTTCAGGTATGCCCAATCTGGCAATAGATAAAGGTGCTGCAGCATCGCCGGTACGAGCAGTGTGAGCACGATCAAGGAGACCATGGGGACAGCCATTGCCCAGCCGACTTCAGGGGCACGACGGGTTTTGGCATGGGGTGAACCTAAGAACACCAGGCGAAAGACGCGCGTTAGATTCACAGCGGTGAGTAAGTTCACGAGCAGCAGTACCGCAACTAACCACGGATTGTCGTACCAAAAGGCATTAACGCCCTCGCGCAGGGCCCAGAAGCCACCGAGCGGCAGCAGCCCAACGAGTCCGGCTGAACCCACCACATACGCAGTCGTGGTGGCTGGCATTCGAGACCACAAGCCCCCCATCTCTGTGATGTCTTGAGTGCTGGAGGTGATGATGATCGAACCGACGCTCATGAACTGCAAGGCTTTGGCGATCGCGTGCGCAAACAGCAGCAGCAGGGCAAAGTTTGTCCACTGCATCCCAATTGAAATGAATACCAATCCCAGATAGGCACTAGTTGAGTGGGACAACGTCCGCTTGATGTCGATTTGGGCAAGCGCCACCAGGGAAGCGCCAATGGCTGTCATCGTTCCCAGCACCACGATGGCGATCGAGGCAACTGGCGACAAAATCAGAATTGGCTGCAACTTAATCAGGATATACGCCCCACATCCCACCACAACGGAGTTTCGCAAAATTGAAGCCGGGTTTGGGCCCTCCATCGCCTCATCTAACCACAGGTGCAGCGGAAACTGGGCACACTTTCCCGTTGGTCCAGCAATCAGCGCCAGTCCCAGCAGCGTGGAGACGGTCGGCGATAAGGTTGCCGTTTCAGCCCACTCGTAAAGGTCAGGGAAATTCAGCGTCCCCGCGATCGTTGCCAATGCGACAACGCCCATCAACAGCAGCACATCTCCAACTCGCTTGGTCAAGAAGGCGTCACGAGCAGCCGTCACCACCAGCGGTTGCGCATACCAGAACCCCACCAGTAGATAAGTCGATAGGGTCAGGATTTCCAGGAGAGCATAGGAGAGGAACAACGAGTCACTGAGTGCCAGTCCGCTCATCGCACCTTCAAAAAATCCCATCAGGGCGAAGAACCGCGCCAGTCCCCAGTCTTTCTCCATGTAGCCCAATGCAAAGATTTGTGCCAGGATACTCATCCCAGTCACCAGTTCAGCCGCTCCTAAACTGACTGGCGAAATATCGATCATGAACGACAAATCTAAATCGGCGGCTTTGAACCAATGCAGAACGATGGGCTGGGGGTCAAGGTGAAGGCTGGCCTGAAACGCGATCGCGCCGTGTATCAGCGCCACAACCGTCATCACCAGGTTAATGTAGGCAGCCGGTCGAGGACCTGTACGACGGATATAGCCCGTTAACCACGGTAGCGTCAAAACGGCACCAATCAGTCCATAACAGGGAATCCACCAACTCGCTTGAAGAAGAAACTCTTGCATGGGGAACTATTCTTTACGCTCTAGATACCGAAAAGTGTCCCCAGCACTGCTCAACGAGCTAGAGACTTAATACCTATCAATATAGTAATGAAGCGTTACCTAATTTTCAGATTGATTCCCTGATGCCACTCATAAATACTGGCAATCACAAAAACAATCATGGAGAACTGCTAACTTATTTGTATAAATATGGCTTATGTTTAACTAATAAATTTTTTAACTTTGATCCAAACAAGCTTATGATGATTGAGATAGAAACACCACGTCGCGATCGCCATTTTTCTAACTGAATCGTAAGCCTCGAATCTTTTTGTGGAGAAGTTCTTAGCGATTTAAATGTGTTCTTCAATCGGGCTATTCTGATGTAGAAAATGTGGAAAAATTGCGATCGCAAGCGCAAAACTAGCTCTCAACATTAAAAGACGTTTTCAATAAGTCTAGTTAATATCTGAGATTTGCAACTATCATTGGTCTTTATATTGCTTTCGATCCAACCTCACCCGTATGCTTGGGTAGACAGCGTAAAGATCTTAATAAGGCTTGAAATGATGGGATCTCCGTTCAAATTTTCATCCTTTTTAAAGCCATTAGTTTCACTTATCGGGAGACTGAGAATGCCAATTGCAGTTGGAATGATCGAGACGAGGGGTTTTCCTGCCGTCGTTGAAGCGGCTGATGCGATGGTCAAAGCGGCGCGCGTGACGCTAGTGGGTTATGAGAAAATCGGCAGTGGGCGCGTTACCGTGATTGTGCGGGGCGATGTGTCCGAGGTGCAAGCCTCTGTGGCCGCAGGCATTGAGTCTGCCAAGCGGGTTAATGGTGGTGAAGTAGTGTCTACCCACATCATTGCTCGTCCCCACGAAAACCTGGAATACGTACTACCGATTCGGTACACCGAGGCCGTTGAACAATTCCGTAGCTAACTCGCTAATCACTAAGTAAGTGGCTCTATTTAGATCGTAGGTTGGGTTGACGCAGGAAACCCAACGCCTGCATGGGTTACGCTACCGCTAACCCATCCTACAAATAATCAAGGCTACCTACTTACAGCTAGTTCATTTTAGTTTTCACTAAATTTCATTAAGTCTTTAATTCTTGGAAGGGAGTATTCACAATGGCAATTGCAGTTGGAATGGTAGAAACGTTAGGTTTCCCAGCCGTCGTCGAAGCGGCTGATGCGATGGTCAAAGCAGCGCGCGTGACGCTAGTGGGTTACGAGAAAATCGGCAGTGGGCGCGTTACCGTGATTGTGCGCGGCGATGTGTCTGAGGTGCAGGCCTCTGTCGCCGCCGGGATTGAGAATGTGAAGCGAGTCAACGGTGGACAGGTGCTGTCCACTCATATCATTGCTCGTCCCCATGAAAACCTGGAATATGTACTACCGATTCGCTACACCGAGGCGGTTGAACCGTTCCGGGAAAGTGTCAGTGGTATTCGTCCCCTGAACCGTTAAGCCTCACTCGTTGATCATCATGGTCTAGATTATCTAATGCAAATTGCTAGAGTCCTGGGCACAGTGACTAGCACTCAGAAGGAGCCGAGCCTGAGAGGGATTAAGTTCCTTGTTCTGCAACTGATCGATGACGATGGGCGGCCGATGTCCGGATATGAAGTGGCCGCCGACAGCGTAGGCGCAGGAGTAGACGAGTGGGTGCTGGTCAGTCACGGTAGTGCCGCTCGTCAAGTGCCAGGAAGTGAGCAACGTCCGGTTGATGCCGCTGTTGTCGCCATTATTGACACGGTCAGTATTGAAAATCGGCTCCTTTACAGCAAGCGGGATCAGTACTGATTTTGGATTTTAGATTGGTGATTTTGGATTGACGCATTGGTTCGCTCATGGACGCAGGCAGCAATCCAATCAATCTAAAATCCGGGATCCAAAATTTGGCTTCAGTTTGGAGAGTTCACCCTATGGCAGCCCTGAGTTATGCGGCTCCTCCTACCCAATCTAGCGGACTAACCGAATCTAATGTTCAGGAGGCGGCTTATGTTCACCCGTTCTCGAGTGTTGTTGGCGATGTTCGAGTGGGTACGAATGTGCTAATTGCACCAGGAACGTCGATTCGAGCTGACAAGGGGCAACCGTTTCATATTGGGAGTGGCTCAAGTGTTCAAGATGGTGTCGTGATTCATGGGCTTGAGCAAGGTCGAGTCATTGGAGATGATGGGAGTTCCTACTCGGTATGGATTGGGAATAACACCTCTATCACTCACATGGCGTTGATTCATGGTCCTGCTTATGTTGGAGACCATTGCTTTATTGGCTTCCGCTCTACGGTGTTCAACGCCCGGATTGGACACGGTTGCATTGTCATGATGCATACGCTGATTCAGGATGTGGAAATTCCCCCTGGCAGGTTTGTCCCGTCTGGTTCAGTGATTACCAATCAGCAACAGGCCGATCGCTTGCCGGATGTGCAGGAGGCAGATATTCAGTTTGCTGCCCATATTGTGGGCATGCAGGATGTGTTCAGAGCGGGCTACTCCGGTGCCGAAGGCATCGCCCGTGTTGCACCGGTTCGAGGAGAGTTCAATACGTCCACAGCAGCTAAGTTGTCAGGTGAGGGTGACAAGTCTCGCCGTCTCACTCAGGGAGGGAATAAGGGAGGGAGTATGGATACAGATGTGGTTGGGCATGTGCGGCAGTTGCTGGCACAGGGATATCGGATTGGGACGGAACATGCGGATGAGCGGCGCTTCCAAACCAGCTCCTGGAAGAGTTGTGCGCCCATTCAGGCTACTCGCGAGGCACAGGTTTTAGCTGAGCTAGATACTTGCCTTGCAGAGCACAGCGGCAATTATGTGCGGCTGATTGGCATCGATCCAAAGGCGAAAAGACGGGTTTTGGAGACGATTATTCAGCGTCCGGGCGATCGCCCTGGTCAAAGCTTGAAAACCAGTGCTGGCTCTACTTCCAGCTACTCCGCTGCAACTCCTCACCCCCAGTTTGGGCGATCGAATGGCCAGGCTCAGGTCGGGGGACTGAGTGCAGAGGTGGTGACTCAAGTCCGACACCTTTTAGCTCAAGGTGCCCGAATTGGGATGGAACATGCGGATACACGCCGCTTTCAAACCAGTTCCTGGCATAGCTGTTCACCGATTCAGACTACTCGTGAAGCAGAGGTGTTGGCAGGACTGGAGGCGTGCATGAGGGAGCACGCTGGTGAGTATGTGCGGCTGATTGGGATTGATCCCAAAGCCAAACGTCGAATTGCAGAAATGATTATCCAGCGCCCAAATGGTAAATCGTCCCAACCCTCTGGGGGTGGAGCTAGCTACACTGCTGCAGCCTCAAGAAGTGGTGAAAGTAGTGCTGCCTATGTTGGCACAGCAGCGGGCGGTGGACTCGCGCAGGATGTGGCGCAACAGGTGGGGCAATTGATCGCTCAAGGTTGCCAGATCGGAGTGGAATATGCAGATGAGCGGCGCTTCCGAACCAGTTCCTGGCAGAGTGCTCCGGCGATTCAGGCACGCCGAGAAGCGGATGTGGTAGCTGCCTTGCAGTCGTTTATCAGTGAGCACAGTCGAGACTACGTTCGTCTGGTTGGCATCGATCCGAAAGCCAAGCGCCGTGTAGCTGAGACAATTGTCCATCGTCCTGATGGCAGGAATGGCTCTAGCGCTCCCCAGGTGGCGGCACCGTCTTACTCTAGCCCTGCAGCCAGTAGTCGTGCGAGTGAGAATGGGCAGGTGAGTGGCGCGATCGCGGATCAAGTTCGCCAACTGCTGTCCCAGGGCTACCAGATTCGCACCGAATATGCCGACCAGCGCCGGTTCAAAATTGGTTCCTGGCAAAGCGGTAGCGCAATTCAGGCACGGCGAGATACCGATGTCCTTTCAGCACTGGATGCGTTTATGACCGAGCACCAGGGTGAGTATGTCCGCTTGATTGGCATCGACCCCAAGGCAAAACGCCGTGTCGTGGAAACGATTATTCAGCAACCCAAGAAGTAATGAGGTGAGGGGATGAAGGGATAAACCCTTTACCCCTTACCCCTTACCCTTTACCCCTTACCCAATGCCCCTGCCATCTCTACAATTGCAACCGATCAGCACGTCTCACTACTACATCAGTGGGGATGTGACGATTCAAGCAGGGGTGGCGATCGCTCCCGGTGTGCTAATCCAGGCAGATCCAGAGAGCTGTATCATCATTAAGACGGGAGCGTGCATTGGCATTGGAGCTATCCTTCATGCTCATAACGGCACTCTGGAAATTGGTGAGGGAGCCAACATTGGCGCTGAAGTGCTGTTGGTTGGGCAGGTCAGGATTGGGGCAAACGCTTGCATTGGGGCGGCCACCACGGTTTTCAATAGCTCAGTGGAGTGGGGGCAAATTGTGCCTCCGGGTTCCTTGATTGGAGACTTTAGCCGCCAACCCGCAGAGCTGAGGGCAACCAATACGGTGATCTATCCTGCCTCAAAACCTGAGTCAACACCAGGGGCGGCGATTCCTGCAGTGCCATCAGAGCCGGGAAACGAAACCAAAACGGTTATTGGAAACTCCTCAAGCCTGGAAAACCCCACTCAACAGGGCATTAACGTTTATGGTCAGGTGTACGTGAACCAATTGCTTGTCAAGCTATTCCCCAATCGTCCGAGCGACCCTGCAACCTTACCTGCACACGGTACGACGCCATCGTCTCCAGATGATCCCTGGGATGATTAGGTCGGAATAACCGGTAACGCTCCTACCCCCGTTGGACAGGTTGCGAACGGCTGACCGTTAACCGTAACCGCTGATCATCGCTACGATAGGAGTACACCATACCAGAAACCAGGGGTTAGAAACATTCGATGGGCCAACGAGACGATTTTACAGACATGGCGTTGGGCTTGGTTTCTGCTCAAAGTTTTCCCGCGATCGTCGGAATTGCGGATCATATGTTGAAATCTTCTGGGGTCACGTTGGTTGGTTACGAGAAGATTGGCAGTGGACACTGTACGGCGATCGTCCGAGGATCCATTGCAGATGTGCGATTAGCAGTACAGGAGGGAGCAGAACGGGCTGAGCAGTTTGGACAAACGCTGGCGACGCTGGTTGTCCCACGCCCAATGCCCAATCTGGAAGTCGTGTTGCCGATCGGCAATCGTTTAGCACAGCTTGCTACGGGTCGGGGACACAGTAAGCTCAGTAATCAGGCTGTTGGATTGCTCGAAACCCGTGGTTTTCCAGCAATGGTGGGTGCCGCAGATGCGATGTTGAAGTCCGCAGATGTGGTGTTAGCCGCCTATGAGACGATCGGCGCAGGGTTATGTACGGCGATCGTGCGCGGGTCAGTCGCCAACGTCGCAATGGCGCTGGATGTTGGCATGGCGGAAGCCGAGCGGATTGGAGAACTTCATGCAGTAATGTTGGTGCCTCGTCCGCTGGATGATCTGGATCAAACGTTACCCCTGGCAAGCTGTTGGATTGAGGAACTGCAACCGCTGCGGATTCCACTCTCGGTCAAGGAAACCCAGAAAGATGTAGTGGCACTGCCCGAACTGAAGCAGGAGATCAAGGAGTTGACGGCACCGGCGAACGATCGCAGCTTGCCAGAATCTTCTCAACCCGAGCAAGAGCTTCTCCCCCTCAACGACAAGAAACCGCTTAAACAGCCACTTGAACAATCGCTTGAACAACCTGTAGTAGAGCCAGTTCCTTTACCGGTCGAAATTGACAGTGCTTCTGACGCTCCTCAGTCTACAATTTCGCCTGCCGAACCCAAGCATCCCAAACAGCGCCCCAAGCACAAATAGTCATTAGAGGAGATTTGAGCGATCGCCTTTAGCCTAAGTGCAACATAAGCAACGACCTGATAAAGCGACATCTTCTGACGGCGAGATAGGCAATCATGAACAAGCTGGCTACTTGTTTAAGCCGGGACATTTGGGTAGAGCAGGAGTCAGAATTCAGAATCCAGAATTCAGTATCTCTCCTGGCTCCTGACTCCTGACTCCCTTACCTGGCGTTGCTGCCCCGCCTTACAGTAGTATTCAGATCAGTAAGCCACAATCTTGTGAGTTTGGGTGTGGGGTATAGGGTATGGGGTGTGGTTAATGCGAATGAAAATGGCTGTAAGTTGGTAGCCACAAGCTTTATGGCTGGTTGCTGAGGTAATTCTGCTTTCATTCGTTTAATAGTCCCGCTTTATAACGGTAGCCAAATTAGAGAAGGGGATTAGTCCTGACGGTGAACTTAGGCTAAGGTTTCTGGGCAGTAGCCTAATCCACGTACAAATTGGTTGCGAAATTCTTCAATTTCCTGGCGATCGGGGGTTCCGTGAGAGACCACAGCAATCTGGTAGCGTTGCATCACGTCAACTGGAGATTGTCCAGTTTCCAGTCCCCAAAGGGCCATTTGAACTCGGATATTGGGTTCGTGTGGAATTCCTAGCTCGTTCATGAAGGCCCGGAAATCCCCATGCTGCTGCGGCTCTAGAAATTCACTCATTTTTACCCGGATAATCCATCCATCAATTTGGTGAATGACGGTCATGAAGCAAACGGGTAATCGGCCGGAGTGCAGGTGTTGGACTGCTCTCAAGGTAAGACTTGTATTTGCGAGATAGTAGATGTAATCCATGTCCATCCACCCAACTGGGCAGTTTTACACTTTAATCATCGCCTTCAATTAGACATTCTAGTAGGGGAAAAGCCCCCGGACTAACGAGGGATTTCCCCCAATTCCACTCCAGACAGGTAATCCTCCATGATTTCGCCCATGCCAGGAATGCGAATTTAATAAAACCGTAATCTTCTGTAGGGGCGGGTTTTGCCGATCGCCGTTAGCTGAAAGGTTCAATCATCTGCTAAACCCGCCCCTACGCCAACAAACGTTTGCATGGTGTTGAATCCACAGTCCAATGTTGTAAATGACCAATGACCAATGACAATCTGCCGTTCAGTTAAAGCGTGGCAAGCCACTGACCCAAAAAATCGACCCTCCATATCTTTACTTAAGCTTCATGTAAGCGGTCTAATGAGAAGGCGGATGACTTGGATGTGCTGCAGTGGACTGCGATCGCTTACTCACCGCCTACGACTACACCCTGCCCGAAGCGCAGATTGCCCAATCTCCTTCAATCCCCAGGGACAGTGCTCGTCTACTGGTGGTTAACACGACAACTGAGCAGGCGCATGCAGTGTTTCGGGATCTGCCAGACCTGCTGCAGCCAGGGGATTTGCTGGTTCTGAACAATACTCGCGTTCTGCCCGCTCGCTTGCATGGGTACAAGCTGAGTGGGCTGCCTGTGGAGGTGTTGCTGCTGGAACCCCAACCGAGCGAATCTATGGCAGTCAACGACTTCTCGAATCGGTGGCTGGCGTTGGTCAAACCCGGTCGGCGTTTGAAGCCAGGCACCCAAATCTGGTTCGGAACGCCGGATGCTGAACCAGAAGCAATGGCGAACAGGGTCTCTGCCAGGGTTTTGGCAACGGATGTCCCCACCAGTGGCCGAATTCTGCAATTTGAAGTCCCGCCCGGTGAGTCCCTAAAATCCTGGCTGTATCAGGTTGGACAGGTGCCCCTGCCGCCCTATATCACCAACCCAACGGCTGACTCAGAGCAGTATCAGACTGTCTATAGCGATCGCCCCGGTGCGGTGGCCGCTCCCACAGCGGGACTCCACTTCACTCCAGAATTGCTGCAGGAGCTTCAGGAGCACGGGATTGATCAGGTATTCGTCACCCTGCATGTGGGAGTTGGCACCTTCCGCCCTGTGGAGTCTGAGGACATCACGCAGCACCAGATGCACGCTGAATGGGCAGAGGTGCCGATGGAGACCATAGAACAGATCCGCAAGACAAAAGCCCAAGGCGGACGGATCATCGCGGTGGGCACAACAGCGGTTCGCGCCCTGGAGGGAGCGGCCCAAACCGGGATGCTACAGCCCTTTTACGGCAAGATTGACCTGTTTATTTATCCCGGTTACCACTGGCGGGTTGTGGACGGGTTGATTACGAACTTTCACCTGCCCAAGTCGAGCCTGATGATGTTGGTGAGTGCCTTGATCGGGCGGCAGCGGTTGCTAGACCTGTATCAGCTGGCGATCGCGGAGGGCTACCGTTTCTACTCCTTCGGCGATGCGATGTTGATTCTACCGGATGCTGGCTGACTGACACAAATATTGGGTGAGGGGCAAATCCAAGTACTCTGAGGATTACCACATCACCAGAAGTTGTTATG
>JAAUSG010000035.1 GCA_012034055.1 Leptolyngbyaceae cyanobacterium RU_5_1
ACACCGTTCGGTGCGCACAAAGTTCCAGATGTTTCATCTCCTGCCGGGAGTGGCTCGAAGCGGACTCGGAGGCAGGAGCCGCATCCTTCACATGGAAGCGATGGCAACGGTGCAGCCCCCCTTTGACAGGCCATCCAGCTGTTTCGCTGCAGTTTGCTCCTTGCTCTGTTCGCTCTTGATGCTTTGGTACGGAACAACTCGAGCTCGAGTCTCCCGATGCATGAGGTGTAGGCCTGGTACAGCCATTATGCTCTCTGCCAAAACCTTTCAACGATTTTGCGGTGCAGGCATGCGTTGTATTGGAGAAAATGATGAGGGTGGCTCCGATGATGGCGGGCACGTGCACAGAGCGCACCTGCGGGCTGGTATTGACACTGCGAACGTACACAAGCACGAAGAACGTGCTGGAGACACTCGACACGCCTCGTGTATCTCTGAGGATGCTGTTTTGGACAGTGAAGGTGCCTCGCCTGTGAGGCAGGCTGCGGCATCCAGGCGGGCTGCAGGAACCGTGGCAGCGCATGCCACCTCTGGACAAGCACCACGTTATGCTGATGAGGATGGCAGTGACGTGGATAGTCCTCCCACAGCAGCCGCCTCAAAACCGTTTGCAAATTATCTGCAAGTGAAGAAGCGCACGAATGCACAGCTAGAAAGTGCAGAGTCTCCATCTACCGGTCAACCAGGTACTTTCCATCCCACTGCCTTCTGCTATCCTCGTAGCATCCTGAAGGTCCTTCAGAGAAGGTTCATGGTTTTTGCTGAAGATTCCTGCCGTGAGTTGCTGTGTGGGCTGTAATGAGACTTGCGTGTGTTGTGCAGACCCATGCAACGGGGCAGACGGAAGGAAGCGTAGCAGAGGCTCAGATGCTGGGAAGAGTGGAGCGCTGGCAACAGCAGGGTATGGGACTGCACTGGGCGTGGTGCGATCGGCATGGCGAGAGGGACGCTTGGAGCGAGTATATGCGGATGAAACCCGTCCTCGTTTGCAGGGCGCTAAGTTAACGGCCTGGGAGTGCGTTCAGGAGGACATTCCAGTTACCGTGATCACAGATAATATGGCGGCTCATTGCATGAAGCGGGGCATGATTGACGGGGTAGTGGTGGGAGCAGACCGGATTGCGGCCAATGGTGATACCGCCAACAAAATTGGCACCTATAGTGTGGCGCTGGTGGCAAAGGCGCATGGCATTCCCTTTTTTGTAGCCGCTCCGGTTTCAACGATCGATTTTGCGATCGCCGACGGTGACCAAATTCCCATCGAAGAACGCCACCCCAGTGAAGTCTATCAAGTCGGCAACACACTCCTCTGTCCTGCCGGTGCTGAGTTCTACAACCCAGCCTTTGATGTCACCCCTGCCGAGTTGATTACGGCCATCATTACGGAGCATGGAGCAATCCCTCCCGCCAGTCTGCAGGAAAAATTGCAACACAAATCAAAGCCTTAAGGTGATTTCTAAGGAATGCGAATTTAATAAAACCGCAATCTCTGTGGGGGCGGGTTTTGTCGATCTCCTTTGGTTTAAGCGTTCAATCATTTGCTAAACCCACCCCTACGTCAACGAACTTTTGCATGGTATTGAATCCACGTTCCTAAACACAAAATCGGGGATGATGTGCCGTCATCCCCGCTCGTCTACTTACTGAGAGTTTCGAGATTATAACTGTGGAGTGTATTGCTCTTTCTCCGGTATATCTGTATACTCAGCGACGATCTGACGAAACTCCTCGCCATCAATGGTTTCCTTTTCGATCAGTAGATCCACGAGGCGATCAATCACAATCCGATTCTCGCGGATGATCCGACGCGCTTCATCGTAGCAATGTTCAACAATCGATCGCACCTGGGCATCAATCCGAGCGGCAATCTCCTCTGAATATTCAGAGCGCACCATTAAATCACGCCCCAAAAATACTTCCGACGATTGTCCTTCCAGCGACAGCGGACCCAAATCAGACATCCCGAAGCGAGTCACCATCTGACGCGCCATACCGGTGACCTGCTGCAGATCATTGCCTGCGCCTGTGGTTACCTCAGCGTCTCCGAACACAACTTCTTCAGCGGCACGACCTCCCAAAGCGCCAGTGATCCGGGCCAGAATCTGCGATCGCGAAATCAGGCTCTGCTCTTCACTGGGAGCAAACCAGGTCAACCCACGTGCCTGACCGCGCGGAACCAGCGTCACTTTTTGAACCGGGTCGTGGTCTCTGACCAACGTGCCGATGATCGCGTGACCGAGTTCGTGGTAAGCAATTAAGCGCTTGCTCTTGCTGTCTACCAGGGGAGTGCCTTCCATACCCGCGATGACGCGATCAACCGCATCATCAATTTCCAGCATCGTCATCGCCTCTTTGCGCCGACGAGCCGTAAGAATGGCGGCCTCGTTCAGCAGGTTCGCCAAATCAGCCCCTGAAAATCCGGGTGTGCGACGGGCGATCGCGTCCAATGAGACCTCCGTCGCCAGCTTCTTATTGCGGGCATGGACCTTCAATACTTCCAGACGCCCTTTGATGTCGGGCACATCCACCATCACCTGACGGTCGAACCGGCCCGGACGCAGTAATGCCGCATCCAGCACATCGGGGCGGTTGGTTGCCGCGATAATGATGATCCCTGTATTGCCCTCAAAGCCGTCCATCTCAGTCAGCAGTTGATTCAGGGTTTGCTCCCGCTCGTCGTTACCGCCGCCAATTCCGGCACCGCGTTGGCGACCCACCGCATCGATCTCATCAATAAAAACGATACAGGGCGCATTTTCCTTGGCCTTCTTGAACAAGTCACGAACCCGTGAAGCCCCAACCCCAACGAACATCTCGACAAATTCTGAACCCGAAATGCTGAAGAATGGAACGCCCGCCTCACCCGCGATCGCCTTCGCCAACAACGTCTTTCCAGTTCCCGGCGGACCCACCAGCAAAACGCCTTTGGGAATCCGAGCACCCACGGCGGTAAAACGCTCCGGCTTTTTGAGGAACGTGACAACCTCTTGCAATTCTTCCTTGGCCTCTTCAATTCCGGCTACGTCATCAAACATCACGCCTGTTTTGGCTTCCATTTGAAAACGCGCTTTCGACTTGCCAAAACTCATCGCTTGTCCGGGACCACCCGGAACATTACCAGAGCGACGGAACAGGAAAAACAATCCGCCAATCAGCAAAATTGGGAAAATCAGATTACCCAAAAGTCCCCATACTGCTCCATCGTTGCGGACTGGATGAACATCAAACCGAATTCCATCGCGGCGGAGGCGAGAAACAACTTCTGGCGAATTTCCAGGCAGATCTACCCGCAGTCGCTGAACGCGATTACCGACTTCTGGGTCAACGGCCTCCACGATCGCGGTTCGTCCACTGTCGTATAGATCTACATTCACAACTCGATTTGTATCCAGATATTCTAGAAAGCGACCATAGGTCATTCGGGTGTTTGCCGTATTCTTACCTAGATTGGCAGGAGAGGTCGCAAAGGAACCTTGCCATAGGAAGAAGCCAACCACCAAAATGGGCAATGCCCAGAGCAGAGCTGTTCTCCAAGAAAGTTTCATAAATTAGCGCCCCCTAATACAGCCATAACAAACAGCTTGAGTATCAACACATCTATCATTGTTCACAGAGTATTCACTCCGAAATCCATTGCGTGATGGTTACTTCTAGGATTTCGCGGAATCTCGCGAACAGTACAAGCAAATCGAACCGTTGAAAACGAATTGTTAAATAATTTTAACTTGTTTTTCAGAAAACGAGCAATCCGAATTACAACGGGGAGAGACTGATAGCTCCTACCTCCACTACAGGAAACCCCGATAACGGATCTCTCTGATAACGGCTTGGGCACGCTTTAGTTATATAAAAAAGGGGAACTTACAGTTCCCCTTCAATCAAAATTTGTTCAAGCACTAGCAATCGATCAAAAGTTATCTTGTGGGCTGAAAGCCCACAAGATAACTCTTCCCTGACGAACCCTAGGCGCGTGGAAGGTAAGCAAGTGGGTTAGCTGCCCCTTTGCCGGTAGGATGAACCTCAAAGTGAAGGTGAGGGCCTGTGCTGTAACCTGTGCTACCCATCTCAGAAATCTGTTGACCTTGTGCAACTTGCTGACCAACTTGCACCAAGATGCGATTGTTATGGGCATACAGAGTTACACTGCCATCAGCATGCTGAACCTCAACAAGGTAGCCATAGCCACCAGAGTTCCAACCTGAGTGGATCACGACCCCATCTGCTGCGGCAACAACAGGTGTCCCAATCGGACCAGCAATATCCAGCCCTTTATGCATACGTCCCCAACGCCAGCCATACCCTGATGTAACAACTCCTTTCGTGGGCCAAATGTATCCATCAAGTTTTCCAGAACTACCTGGCAAATAAGCATCGCTGGAGCCAAGTGGAGGCAGATCCGGTGAAACAGCTTGTCCAATCTTTGACCGAACTAACGGATCATAACGTTCAGGGCCAAGAGGGGCAGTAGCCACTACCTGAGTTTGCGGCTTGGGTGGAGTAAGCGAAGCAGTTGGAGTGCTGAATTGCCCAGGCTGAGACGGATTTAACCTTTCGCGAACTTGGGAACGCAGATTTGAATATCGATCAGGTTTGAACTCGGGGTTTACTCGCTCAACCGGAACCGATACAGACTCAGAGTGAGCGTCCGGAACCAAAGGGACAATAGCAACATCAGTCACAGTGTTGCTTCTCACAGTAGAGGGAGTCGTTTGAGATTGATATTTCTCGCGCAAACGCCCAATCTCCTGTTTGAGATTCTCAATGTGATTCCGTCGAAGAAGCTTAGGCGATGATTCAGCCACTTCGGTGGAATTACCACCCATGAATGAGGAAACTGCAATTTTAGCTTCTGCAGGTGCTGTTGAAGAGACGATTGGTTTGCTTAACAAGGGTGAGCTGGAAGTATCTGCAGCAGAAGATGCTGGGGGAACAGTTGCGATCGCCACCCTAAACGCGTGCTGATCGTTAACAGACTCCTGGAGCTGAGGGATCACAAGCACCTGATCGACAAAAACGTAATTTGGGTTAGAAAGCCGATTTGCTGCAGCGAGTTGCTGAACAGAAATACCGTAGGAGTGGGCGATCTTGCCTAACGTATCGCCCCGATTTACCTGATAAGTGACTGAACCTGGATTATCAACTTCAGGTCGGGAAACAGCGCTGGGTTGCGGAGCTTGTGTTTGCCCTGAAGAGTTATAAGCAACCTGCTGCTCACTTTGAGCAATCACTTTTAGCGCTGAAGGTTGCTGCTCGACTCTCTTTGCAGAACCAATTGCTTCAGGAGTCAAAAATTGAGCAGGACGAATTTCCTCAGAGTTAGATACTTGCTGACTATCAGAAGAACTAACCTGTGGCTTGTTGGAGCCTAAAGCGGCTAACCCCAACCGCAAGCTCTCACGTTTCTGTTTCAGCTTCGTAATCGCTTCGCCCTGCTTGGCCTTTAGCTGCAAATCTGATTCTTCATTGGATGAAGCATCCGGCAGCGATGCAACTGCGCTGGGTGTAAATGCTCGACCAGAAACAGGACCATAGTAGCTGGGTGAAACTGGTGACGCATTGGGTGCTGAGTCAACAGCTTGAGCTAGCCGACTGTCCACTGGAATAACCAAAACCTGCCCTACATGGAGCACCGAATCCAACGAGAGATCGTTAGCAGAGGCAATGACGGTTACTGGTGCTTTGTAGAATTGAGCAATATCCCAGAGGGTTTGCCCTTCTTGAACCGCGTGCTTAATTACAGGAACCTGCGTTTGAGAAGAAACCAGCGGTGATTGTGAAGTATCAATGCTGGAGGAAAGTGCTGCAGTCTCAAAAGATGATGAAGCAGATGGGGTAACAGGTTCGCCCGGTATGGGTTCAGCCGCGATCGCCCCATCTCCATGAGCAGGGAGCGGTAAACTATATGCGCCCATCGAGATTGCCAGCCCAACCATCGCTGCCGAAGTACGCACCCGACGGTTAGAGTCTGAAAAAGCCTGCTTTGATTGAGCCGCCATCACTCCATGCTCATCTGTATCGGAAGGAACAGGCTTAACCTTCTGCGGAAATGTTCGTCTCAAAAAAACGACCTCCTAAACTTCCAGCGTTTAACTGTCCTAAGCCATCGATTCTGTCTCCGATTCAACGATGTAAATCACATCGGAAAGCGATCCAGATCACAGACGGCAAACACACTTAGGCAAGATTAACCCTCTTTTTCAATTTAGACAAGTTTACACTCACAAAAAACCTCGCCTACAAACATCAAAACAATACCCGGTGGGAACATGGAGCATTTGCTAAATTTAGCCCTAGCAGCATTAACCTACAGAATTGCAGAAGTATTATGCCCGTAAACGCCAACAGCCTCACCAGAAAAAAATCAATCAGAATCACTGCACACTCATCAACTTCATCAAAACATAGGGGCAAGTTAACCGGCTACAGTACCTTTGAAATAAGGTTGAGCGTTTCAGTTGGAGTCAGAGTCCCTCCTCACAATTCCAGTACACCCTATACGTATTCTTGAATCCACCCTAAACCTTAGTTCGCGTTCAGACCTGGAGTTTTTCTTAAAGGAAAGCTACAGATTCCGAGCTGGACGTGGTCTAGTTAAGCATTTCAGATGTTCCGGTAAATGATAAAATCTTTCCCAAATAATAAGTTTAGGTAGTCTGGAAACCATATAAATTTCTTATTAAAGTAGTTCAGTTTAGTAGCTTAGGCGATTTCTGAGAAAGATTTTACCCCTGGAGGAACGAACGGCCGTTCGTCTTTACCAGGATTTTTTGGTAGTTTCTTTCCTGGAAATCTCCTTAGTAGATTCATACATGCATGCATATAGATAGATAGATATAACTTGCATTACTCAAGTAGCCCTAATTGGCGACGTGCCTCAAACAATCCAACGGCAACACTCACTGAAAGATTCAAGCTACGTACCCCAGATGCAGACATTGGAATATGAACCGTTTCGGTGCAATCTGCTAGCACTGCTTTAGGTAAACCCACTATTTCGCTACCAAACAGCAGCCAGTCACCTGGCTGAAACTTAAAATGAATATAGCTATATTTCCCTGAAGTGCTAAAGCCAACCCATCGACCTGTTTGGTTCTGGCAGAAAGCTTGAAATTCCTCAATTGAAGTGTGGTAGGTCAAGTTGACGTAGGGCCAATAGTCCAAACCTGCTCGCTTCAAATAGCGATCGCTGATTTCAAAGCCCAATGGTCCTACTAAATGGATCTCTGTGTCAGTAGCAGCACAGGTTCGAGCAATATTTCCAGTATTTGGCGGAATTTGAGGATGTACCAGAACAACCTTAAGCATACGGCGGCTAGCAAGCTTTCGCAGAATTTTGTATCGGATGAATCAATGCATATAGTCTGTTGAACAGAGCAATTTGATAGTTTTTTTTAATGTTAGCTACCCACGCGCGACTTATTAGAAATTTTGATTCTTTATTCGAGTGTTATTTCGTAGAAAACCTCACTTTCAATCTGAAACCTTACAACTACACTAAACGACTAAATTGGAATTTCCTGAATATCGGCAAGGTCGGGAAGGGGCAGAATTAAGTTAGGCTGGGCGAGGGGAGCCTCATCTGGAGATATTACAGGGTTTTCCCGCAGAGACGCTTTGCGATTCTCGTTCTGAGACGTTGCACGATTCTCCTGCGGAGACGCTGTGCGATCGCAGCGCACGGCAAAGCTACAGTCCTCGCAGTGACGAGAACCCACGGCAATTTTGGGAAACGGTTCACCGGCTTGGTAGCGCTGCAGCCATTCCGTGAGCTGGTTCAACAGGTGAGTCAAATCCTGGCGGGTTTGCTCATGTTTTGTGTGGTTGTAGCTGAAGGTGAGGCTTTGCGGTTCTTGGGTGTCGCCCGCTTGAGTCTGGAAGAACCAGTAGGCATCGCAAGTTGCTCTGGATCGTAAGGGCTGGTTTCTGCCAACACAAAGGGATACAGGCGAGTCTGCCAGTTCTGTTGCAGCCAGCGGGAGTTCTGAGGTCGAGGATAGGTTTTCCAATCCAAAATTTTGGCTTGTTGGGCATTAGAAATCAGCAGGTCATATCGAACGGTGAGCAGGTAGCCCTGAGATTCCAAGGTTCGTTCATGTTCACTTTGGCGCAGCGTTTTGTCATGAACAGGATTGAATTCCAGGATGTTTGAAGCGTCTGCCATGAATGCATCAAACCATCCCTGAAGCTGTGGGTCTTCCTGAACCAATGGTTCTACCCTTAACCCAAGCTGCCACTGTTGTAGAAGCAGGTGAAACCGTACGCCCTGATTTTGCTTCTCTTGCTGTTCGGGAGGATTAGGCGAACTGAGTTGCTCTAAAAAGAGGTGCTGAAATTTGCGGGGACAGGTTGAGAGCAGGTTGAGGTGACCCTGGGAGAGGCGAAGAGGGAAGGCGGAAGGCGGAAGGATAAAGGATGAAGTGTCCATGAAGCGTGACCTTCATCCTTTCATTAAAACAAACACACTGCCTTCGTTGCCGCGTCCGATGCGCAGGTTGTTGTCGAGGTAGGTAATGTCGAGCCAACCTTGTTGATTGCTAATTTTAAAGTCGATCGCCGCAAAATTCTGTCCCGACTCAATCTGCTGAATGAAAGCATTGGGAGTTTGATAACCCATCAAGCGCTGCAACCCGATAATCGATCGCTCGAATGTGACATCTACTCGGCGCTCTGAAACAGGTTTGAAATGAGCGGCAACACTGACCAGCCCTTCTAATAGCGGCAGACCATAGACTTCAGCGATATTGTAAACCTTCGCTTCCGCCGCGCGAATGGATTGGTAGACCTGTCCCAGCTTCAGGAATGGAATTTGGTCAATACCCAGGATGCCTTGACTGGTCGTGTAAAGCAGCCGCCAATCCCCTTCTAACAAGTCGCTGGCTTCCACAGGTCGAGGAGTTGGGGTGCGGTCTTCCAGTTGAGCAATGGCAGATAGAATAGCCTGCTTTTGAGCGGCTGTTGCTAGTACGCCCCGATTTTTCCTGCGATCGCCTCTAGTAATTCGCTTTTACCTAGCATAAGAAAGTCTTGCAATTTAACCGAAGGGTGGTAGACTCTGGTTGTTTCGTTTGTGACAAGCCAGCCAATGGTGTATGGCGTTGATTTGAGTTCAGCGTTTAAGATCTTTAGTATACTGACTGAACTTTTACCGAACCAACACGCGTATGACACATAATCCTTCCCTTCGCGAAGAGCCACGCAATCAACGAGCAAAAGTTCTTCCACAGAAACAAGATTCTTCAATTTTGAACTGGCTGGAAAGCTCGGGTCGTCTGCTGGCACGCGAAAATGCCGATTTTGACTACGTTGATGATGAAGAAGAAATCAATGAATTGATGGCGGGTGATGATAACTCATTCGATCTGGATGATGATGATGATGATTTGGAGCTGGATGAATAAACCGGATTGGAGGAGCTAGCGTGTGGATTGCGAAACAGAAGGGTTAGCCTTCTGAGCGATTTCAAACTCTGAAACTGGGGCTAGCCGTGCAGACTGAATGGTGGTTATGAGTAATTTGTGGCTGCTAAATAATTGTTGTATAGGCTTCTTTATAATCAAGCAGCAGCCATTAAAGAGTGAGTGATGTGTAGTGTGTGGAGTGGAGTGAACGTTTGTGGATGCCAAATTATTCTATCGTCGGTCGCTAAAGCTATCAGGAGCATTGTTGCTTGGATTACTGACGGTTTGCTTGAGTGTCGTTGCGTTCTACCTGGATTGGCTGGCTGGGCGATCGCCTATCCAGGTTCAATCCCTAACATTGCCGATTTGGACGTGTTCGTTGACAACGGCTATTCTGGGCTTTTGGGTTGTGCCCGCACTACAGTCCCTGAAAGCAGGACAGGCGATTCGGGAAGATGGACCCCTGTCACACCTGAAGAAGGCAGGAACCCCCACAATGGGAGGCATCTTTTTTGTTCCCGTCGCCGTGATTGTGCGATCGCGTGGTCACAATTTTCCGCGCCAGTGCTTGCGGTTTCAGCGCTCACCCTTGCTTATGGACTGATTGGTTGGATTGACGATTGGCAGATTATCCGTCGCAAGTCCAACAAGGGCATCTCTCCACGCATGAAGTTAGCTCTGCAAATTGGCTTTGGGGGACTGTTCTGTCTCTGGGCATTCTGGAACCAACCTGCGAGTGCAATGGTTCTCAAGTTTCCGCTTGGTCTGGGATTGTCTTTGGGCTGGCTACTGCTGCCTGTGGGTTGGTTTGCGCTGGTGGCCGAGAGCAATGCAACCAATCTCACCGATGGTTTAGATGGGTTGGCAACTGGAACAGTGGCGATCGCGTTGCTGGGTCTCGGAGCATTGGCCGCACCCACTTCCCCTGAATTAATGGTGTTCTGTGCCTGTTTAAGCGGTAGCTGCCTTGGCTTCCTGGTTCACAACCGCAATCCAGCTCGTGTTTTTATGGGTGACACCGGTTCATTAGCGCTAGGTGGGGCATTGGCGGCTGTTGCGATTTTGACTGGAAACCTGGTGGCGCTGTTGGTTCTGAGTGGGCTATTTCTAGTTGAGACGCTCTCGGTCATTGCTCAAGTCAGCTACTACAAAGCTACCAAGGGTCCAGATGGCATTGGCAAGCGCCTGTTCAAAATGTCTCCTTTTCACAACCATCTAGAGCTATCAGGCTGGTCAGAGACACGTATTGTTGCTGTGTTTTATATAGTCGGTGAACTGTTAGCATTTCTGACCCTGGCAATTTTTTAAGAACTTCAAGCTCAGATGGGGTAAACAAAAACCGCGGCGTTGTCATTCTAAACAAAGCAGCGGGAAAGATTATTCCCGTCTATGGCTCGGCTCATTGGTGAGACTCCGCACTACACCTCGTTACACTCACGATGACAGGAAGCACTTTAAACCATATTTAGCTCGGAATCTGTAGCTTTCCCTGAAGAAAACTCCAGGTTTGGACGTGGAAAAGGTTTAGAACGCAAAAAATTCGTTCACTCAACTTACAACAGGGTGAACGAAATTTTGTGTAGGGAGGCAGAAAGGCGTAATTTCAGAATCAGAAAATCATTTGATGACTACGCCTATAGTTAAACCACGTCCAGCTCGGAATCTGTAGCTTTCTCCTAAGAAAAACTCCAGGTCTGGACGTGGAAAAGGTTTGGAGTCACAAATCTTTCGCCACTCGTAAAAGCTCAAACAAACTCAGAGACGTTCCGACTGAACGTCTCTTCCCTAGAACTGCCTCTATGCACTGATGGTTGGCTCATAGAGCAAATCGCGTGTTTTCATCATCGTTGCCACCAACCGATCCATCTCTTCCTTGGTATGCAGAGCATTGACCGTAATCCGCAGGCGTGGTTTGGCGATGAACCAAATCGGCGATACCCAAATGCCATAGTCCAGCAGTTCTCTAGCATAAAGCTTGGGATTAATCTCCGGTGGCAGGAGCACTGGAATGACATTGGTTTCCCCGATCGCCGTGAAATCCTGTGCCGCAAGGCGCGATCGCAAATATTTCGTGTTTTCTTGCAGTTGCTTGACCCGCTCAGGCTCTCGGCGCACCATCCGAATGCTCTCCAACGCCGCCGCCGTGGTCGGTGGTGGGAGAGAAATCGTGCCGATGGATGTGGGAGACACATCCAGCAGGGGCTTCAGTTCGGCGATGTTGCTACTGATTGCCGCACCAGCCGAAGCGGCAAACTTAGAGAAGGTGGTCATGATCAGTGGCACAACCCCCCGCTCGATCGCGTGCTGCGGCAATAGCTCAAAATGCTCATAAATACCGCGCCCTGTCGCCCCAATCGCGCCACTGGCGTGGGCCTCATCCATTAACAAAACGCTGCCTTCGTAGTTACTCAACGCATCAATCATGTCGGGTAGGGGGGCAATGTCCCCATCCATCGAAAAGACAGCATCAGAAACGACCATGATGCGATCGTCCGGTCGGGCATACCGCTGCAACCGGCGGGCGAGATCTTCAACATCGCAATGGCGGTAGGCTCTCACTCGCACCCGAGGACTGTGACCAAACAGTTTGCCAGAGCGAGTCCCAGCATGGGCAAGCGCCGAAACAATACAGCCATGATTCAGCACATCCGTCAAAATCAGTGTTTCACGGGTATGGTGAAAATTGGGGACTGGAATGGCTAAGTGGCAAAACGCATCCATCAGTGCCTGCATCGCCATCCACGCATTCAGAAATAGCTGCGTATGGGAGAGTTCCTTAAATGCAGAAATTTCATTCTCTAATTGTCGATGCAGATCAATCCGACCACTCAGGGTAGAGACTGAGCTATTCGATGTTCCATATTGCAAAATGGCATCAATGGCAGCCTGCTTGACCGAATCCTCTTGATTTAACCCCAGCACGTCGTTTGTGCAAAAGGTAAGAACGGTGCGCCGTTCGCCAGTCGCCTCTTCCTCAATCTCGACGACATTACCCTGCCTTTTATGACAAATATACACATCGGGATCAAGCCCGCTCTCATACCAGCGCTGAACGTATTCCTTAACAACTTGCACAATAAACTCCTCTCACCTTCTCTAGATAGCCTATCGCCTCTAGCAAAACAGTATAGGTTCCAATGTCAATTACTTCTAGGCAGAGTTACTTATTCAAAAGTTACCGCGTCAACCTTAGGAGACGGTACCCAGTATATCTTTGTGCCCATTGGCTCGAAGTTCACCGGACAATCGCTGCACAAAGTGCTCATACTGCCGAACAGTTAAGCGTTGCACCGCAATAATAGCAGGGTTAATCTCTACATAGCGCCGTTCTGGGTTGGTTAGATAGGTTTGCTGTTCACTCTCCATCATCTCTTTGTCTTGAACAATAAATTTGAGCAGGAAAAATCTCTTAAGTACGATGTTTAGTAGGGAATGGAGCCACTTCAGCAACCATCTTGGCAGACGAACTTTGAAGAAGAACATTGCAAACGATCGACTCTCCGTTGGACCAACTGGAAGCCGCATCAGGTAGAGAGATGAAATTCCCTGCAGATGGCTGCGATAGTGCGGGTAGTGATATTCAACGGTAATTGGTAGGGTCGTTGTTTGGTCTGCGCGATCGCTCAACCCCAAAAACTTCGCCATCTGTCCTTTGTACGATATCTGATACTCCGCACAAACCGATGTTTCAGTCTCTTTTAGATGAATGAGAACTGGGTCAAACCAACCCTGTAGATCTTCATGCAAGACGCCATGAAACACATCCATCGTGTTCTCGTTGCAGATTGAAAAGTGTGCTTGAAAGTGCCCTGTGATCGGAACCATCAACCAACCCGGTTGGGAAAGCTCTGGGATATCCGGTGGTTGACCTGTTTCTGCCAAATCAGGATCTCCCGGAAACACCCAAATTAGCCCATGCAGCTCTTGAATCGGAAAGCTGCGAGTCTGCGCACAGGGTAGTTTTTGGGCTGGCGGGAGATAGGGAACGTTGACACACTGCCCACCGCCGTCAAACTCCCATCCATGATAACGACACGCTAAATTGGCTCCTTTGACCTTGCCCTTGTGCAACGCTACGCCTCGGTGCGGGCAAATGTCTTCGAGCGCGTGGAGTTGACCATCTGTGTCCCGGTAGACCGCGATCGCCCACTCCCAAATCTTCACTGGCATCACCTGCCCTAGCTTAAGATCCTTTGCCCAGCCTACCGCATACCAGTGATTTGGGTTAATTCCAACCTCTCGAATTCCTGCTCGAACCGTCTGACTTTTGAGGGTCGTTACCAGTTCCATCGTGCATTCTTCCCCCTGACCAGTCTGATCTGAACCCCAAACTATAACGGTTTAGTACTGATATTCAACACATCCTGTCGGTTAATTTAGATTCCAACCACAGCATCGAAGCCTTTATTGGCTTGCTGAAGCAGCATGGTGTGACAGTGGTGGCGGATGTGCGATCGTATCCCTACAGTTGTATTTGCAGCAGACCTATGGGAAGCGATCGCGCAAAGAACTGACTTCCACTCAGCTAACCCCGTTCTTGAACCAGCTTAAATCCTGCGGTTAAATCGATCTTGAAGGGTGAGCTGAATCAGGGAACGGAGCAGCGCGATCGCCCCCAAGCCGGACACGACAAAGGCCGCGATCGCCCAGTTCAAGTAGGCTCCAGTGAGTAAAGTGACTCCAGCCCAGAGAGTCAGTCCAGTCCAATAGGTATAGACGAGACTGCGAATGGCAAGACTGCGGCTTTTGAGGGCGCGATCGCGCTCAATGACCCGAACTCGTGCTTGAACATCGCTCTGTTCCAGCTGGGCTTCTAAATGCTGAATCCGTTGTTCTGTAGGATTCGGCAGACGCAGCTTGTCAACAAGGTATGCCCTGGCTTGCCGGGCAAGTTCTCTGATCGTGCTGCCCTGCCCCGTACTTACTACCAGACTTTTGACGAAGGGTTTAGCGGATGTCAACAGGTTGTACTGCGGATCGAGACCCCGCGCGACTCCATCCAGCGTTGTCAGTGCCTTAAGGACGAAGGTCATTTTGGCAGGCAGGCGGAAGGGGTGTTGTGCAGATAGTGCGTAAAGCTCATTCTGCAGTTGCTGAAAGGCTTGTACTTCTACAGGCTTCTCAATAAATTGTTCCAGCAGAAAGCGGGTGATTCGCCGCACTGGGGCAATATCTGCTGCAGGTTCAATCAATCCCATCTCGGTTAAAGTCTCGATGACTTGCTCAGTATCCTTGCGCAGAACTGCAAAGAAGGTTCGTACCATTAGGTCTTTGTTGATGGGTTGAACCTCTGCCATCATGCCAAAGTCGTAGAAAATCAGTCCGCCATCCTGACTCACGGCTAAATTGCCAGGGTGAGGATCTGCCTGGAAAAAGCCATCCTGCAGGAGCTGTTTCAAATAGCAACAGATGCCCAGTTGAGTGATTGCTTTGACATCAATGCCGCAAGTTTCCATGCTCTGGAGATCGCTGATCTTAATCCCAGGTACGTAGTCCATCGTTAACACACGCTTTGTGGTGTATTTCGGATAGACCCTGGGGACAATAATGCGGGGATGGCGTCTGAAGTTGTAGCGAAAGCGATCGGCGTTGATCGCTTCCTGAATATAGTCAATTTCGGCGTAAAGGGTTTGCGCAAACTCCTGGTAAATCGCCTCCAGCTCATATCGTCGAGTCCAGGGCAAGCCGCGATCGCAGAGTCGCACGAGCTGCCGCAGAATCTTGAGATCCAGCTCAAATAGTCTGTTCAGTCCTGGACGTTGGATTTTGACGATCACCTCTTCCCCGCTGTGCAACCTGGCTCTGTGAACCTGTCCCAGGCTGGCGGCGGCAATTGGGACTAAATCGAACCGTCGGTAGAGTGCGTAGAGAGAAGCTCCTAACTCGGACTCAATGATGGCGATCGCCTCGTCCACCCTAAACTCAGGCACCCGATCCTGCAGTTGCCCCAATGCCTGAACATAGTCCAAGGGCAGCAAATCTGTCCGCGTTGACAATGCCTGCCCCAACTTAATGAACGTCGGTCCCAAATTAAGCACCGTTCTAACCAGTCGCTGTGCTCGACGGTTTCGATAAAGCGGTGAACGATGAGCGATCGCGCTATCCCACCAAAGCGCCCCAATCAGGTGCACAACTGCCCCAAAGATCTCAACTTGACGTACTAGAAGAGAGGATTGGGTTCGTTGCCAGCGTAAGGATCTTGGGGTAACTTTTAGCATAAGATTTATTACTCGACTCTAGTCTAAACTGCCTGATGTAGCTACCCATACTCGGTGGGACGATTTTAAATGCGACCAGAATGAGTAAATCCAATAATTTTAGATTGCAGATTTTAGATTTTAGATTGATAGTACTTTCGCACTAATGCTTTGTGGCAATTGAATTTCACCAGAGACGAAATAAACTGTTCAACACACCTAGCCCCTAATCCCTAACCCCTAGCCCCTCATTTCTCCAAAGACTGAGGCAAGCTAAGGGTGAAGCGAGTTGCCCAGATTTGGGGATCTTGGGTTGGAGCACTGGAGACTGAAATCGTGCCATTCAAATTTTCAAGCAGGCACTTCACGAGTGCCAATCCTAGTCCTGTTCCTTGAATGGCGTTTTGAGTGGCTCCTGGGCAGCGCCTGAATTTCTCAAAAATGTGGGGAAGTTCTTCAGGCGAGATGCTAGCTCCAACGCTAGAGAGGGTCAGACTAATTTGTTTCGTCGGCTCCTGTTGACAAACCATCTTGAGACAAATACGGCTACTGGGTTCAGAATATTTGCCTGCGTTGGTGAGCAGCTCTAGAAAAATTTGGTTCAGGCGATCGCGATCGCTGTGGAGCTTACACGGAGCATTTGGAAAATCCAGTTCCAAGACTAGCCCCTTTGCTGCCCATTTTTGGCGGAAGGAAACGGCAAGCTCCTGCAGCAACTCTGAGAGATTCAGTTCCTCAAGCTGAATCGTAGTCTTTTGAGATTCGAGTTCTTGGAGCGCAAGCAGGTCATTCACTAAGTTAGTTTCCTGAGCACACTGCTGTTCTAAGATGTCCAGGTATTGGGCACTGCGATCGCTCGATAGCCCCACCTGCCGCAGCATCCGAATTGCCAGCGTCATGGTCGTTAATGGCGTGCGCAGTTCATGGCTAACGGTGTCAAGAAACTCGTCTTTGAGCTGATTGAGATGACGGAGCTGATCAATCTGCTCACGAGTGCGCTGGTAGAGCTTTGCCTGAACGTCTAAACTTTGCTGAAGTTCAGCCGTGCGGGTTTCAACTAATGCCTGCACTTGGCGAATGGTTTCGGTCTGAATAATGGCTGTACTGACCTGAGCGCTGACTAATTCAACTAACTCAATTTCCTTTGCCTGCCAGGAATGCGGTTGGTGATGCTCAAAGACTAAAAATCCTAAAACAGTCCCCTGGCTTTCCAGAGGAGCCATTAACAGAGCAGGCGTTTTTGCCAGATTAGAGGTTGGAGAAGTCGCGATCGCTGGCGATCGTTCTCGAACAAATGCGGCTGATAATTGACGACCGTCACCCTGGGAGAGTGGTTGAATGCCTGCTGGCAAAGCTTACACTCTGACATCCAGAACGACTGGTTCAACGCAGGCAACGACGAAGTGAGAGTGGAAGACTCTGTAGATGGGGATTGCCAACCTGCGGGTTCTGATCGCTGGACATCATTGAGCCATTCACAGGTAACCGTAACCTTGACCCAGGGGGATTGCTCAGGAAAATGATTTTGGAATGGAGGATCCCAGTATTTCAAGCGCAGCAGCACTCCGCGAGAGACTTGCAGCGCTGCAGCCGTATCATCCGTTGCGAGTTTGAGAATTTCGCTTAAATCGGAGGATTTGCGGATTGCCATCGTCAGTTGATTTACAACCCGCTGATACTGCAACTGCTGGGACACTTGCTGCTGCATGTCCAGTTGAGAGAGGATCACAGCAACCTGTTGAGACACCACATTCAGGTTTTCAACCTCTGATGCAGACCAATCATGGGGCTGCGATCGCATCAGGCTAATCATTCCATTGACTGTTCCTTGAAACTGAGTCGTTACCTCCAACAATGCCCTCGCGCTCGGGCAACCGATCGGAGTTAAAACAACCTGCCAGCCAGCCGCCACTTCATCCGCCGTGAACCCCGACACTGAAATGTTTGCAAGCAACTGCAAATCTGCAACAGCAACCGCTTCAGAGCACATCAATCGTTTGGCAAAGCCTGCCGGCAGGATATAAGAATGAGGGGTTGGAAGTGTCTTAGAATCTGACAACCAGCAAGCGATTTGTTTGTCCAGTTGGGCAGTGGCGGAAAACGCAATCATGCAGCCATCTACCTGAAACGCTTCTCCTAAAGCTGATGCCACTTCAGTAAGCAGCGCGTTTGGTTCGGAGCTACTGGCAGCTACTTGAATAAGGCGCTGTAACAAACTGGAAAGGTCTGTTAGAGGTTGCGCAGACAAAGTAACAGTTTTTGGCACCAAGGTAGCTCCTGCTGATATGAAAGACGAACGAGGAGGGGGGCTTCGTAGAGCTTGGGATAGCTTGGTTCTAGGTTTAGGTATGAGAGGACTTACGCGAGTGACCGAAAGATTTTGTGTTTGGACAGGTAGTCGGTAGTGGGTAATTGGTTGAATATTCGACTATTTACTACCAATGAACCATTACCTCCGTAAGCCCTGTATGAATAACTATCAACAGTAATTGTTCCTGAAGGTTTGGCATAAGTCCCTCATTCAAATCTAGGCTATCTATTACCAGTTGATCCTACCTAAGCTAGAGTTCCCAAGGGAATCAACCTTCTAGCAGAAAATCTGGCAAGTTTGGTAAGTTTTGTCAGTCAACTAACACATTTGAGCTGTATTAGGTCATAAAGTTCTAGAAATCCCCATGTTTGGTTTGACGATAGAGCATTTATCTAAAAGGCTGAAAGGGCAACCTGACTGTGGATCTTCGACTTTTTGTAGAAAAAGTATTTTGGCAAGTACGGGTATCCCCAAAGAATTACCCAAGGGGGGCATGCGTTTTTTGTCAAACACTTGTTATCTTCTGTAATAACCAGATAGCGATCGCTTCCTTTTAGGGAATTCTTAGAAGTGATCTGCGATGCTAATCTGGAAGTCATTTCCTTGAGGCTTTCATGGAAATGGCAAACTGCGTACTCTCTCATACTGGAGTGAATTATGAACCAATCTGCCGATCTTTCCCTGGAACAGCAGTTCAGCATTCGGTCTTTCGAGACCCAGGTGGAAAAAATGAGTCGTGAACAGGCTCAAGATTTTCTCGTCAAGCTCTATGAGCAAATGATTGTTCGCGAGAACATGTACAAACAGTTCCTGAAGCATCAGTGGGGCTTAGAGCCTGGTCCTCAAGCCTTGTAGTGCTTCGTCGCAAGTAGGCGACCTCAATCTCTTGCTTTGTTCCCATGTGGAAAGAAGCTGGGGTGCCGGGGCGTCAATTGCACTCCACCATTTCCCTGTAACCACGCTCCTCTTCAATCTTTTTTGCCTCATCCAGGGCGCTTATCTATCCATTGCTATATATATTCAATCAACCGTTTTAACCATAAATTTCCCGCTTTCAACGGTTTGGCTCTCAAGACTAATTTTGCTTTTACAACGCATCCTCAAATTACTGGACTGTTAGAGCAGCAACGATCAACCCAACAGTCTAGCGGTGAAGCCAGTTGCAAGGCTCACCGGACACCTGTCAGCTTTCGTTCCAGGTCAAATAAGAACCCGTGGATGTATTCTTCTGTCCATTCGGGTCCGTAGAAGCGGGTAAACATTCCCCGTGCTGGATCCTTCTCAGCCCGGTAACGCAGGTAGCGCAATTGAGCCTGTTTGATGTCCCCCAAGGATTGGGAGTCGCTCACCAGTGCTGCCTGCTTAACAAAGCTCAGATATGCCTGGAGGTAGTCTTTGAACGCCTCAAACACATGGGTTTCGACAACCTCTGTTTGCTGTGGGCGAGTCCAGAGAAAGGCAGGTGAGAAGAATGGACGGGCTTCTTCGGGAAAGTCTCCTCCCCAGGGCAAATGTTGCTGATATGTCTTAAAGATGGGCAGGATAGGCTGTGTATACTTCGTTTGATATCCTGGGTCATCCCGAAAGAGCGGTTGCATATCGAGGGCAATCAGGTGTCCTCCGGGCAGGGTGACCAAATCGGCTCCAAAGAAGGGCAGGTCATAGTTCAGGTGCGGAAAAATGACGAAATTCAATACCTGCAGAGATTTTCCACCCTGCACATGGGCGGCTCGGATTTGCCGTAATTTGGGAGCTTGATAGCCGTAGCTGGTGGTGAGCACTTCTTCCTGGTGTTTGCCCTTGCCGATGATCGCCCGCTTCGATTCAAACCCAGCCGGAATCGGGTAAGGCTGTAAGTCCAGACGGTCTTGTAAGACGGCGATCGCGTAGTCTAAAAACGGTTGATAAAGAGTCATCAGACGAATGAAGAATGAAGAATGACAAATGCAAAGAAGTGGTAAATCAACACTTCTTTCAAACTCTTTATTTTTTGGCTGCCCCGGTGGCTAACGGTACGGCATCCTCGAATAAAAATTCATACAAAAAGCGCTCGGACCATTCATGCCCAAAGTAGCTGCTAAACAGACCAGACGCCGGGTCGCGATCGGCACTGTATTGATCGTAGTCTTTCTGAGCTTTGACAATGCGCTGAATGTCTTCCGGGTCTGTAAGCGGTTCGGACTCATCTAGCATTTGCCAGTAGAGATTCAAATAGTCTTTGAATGCCGCAAACACTCGTGTCCTCACGGTTTCTGCATCGGTTTTGGCAAACAAAAGATAGTTGGAGAAGTATTGGTTAGCGTCGTAAAACTTCATTTCCAGGTCTTGCGCCAGGTCTGGATACTGAGCGTGTAGGGATTTTAAGGGGTAGATATACTTTTCCAGATAGGCCTCATCCTGAAACAAGGGCTGAAAGTCCATGACAATCAGGTTTTTGATTTGCCCAAAGGAGAGAAAGTCAATCCCCAGTAAGGGCAGCTCGTAGTGATGACTGGGATAAATGACGCTATTCAAGATTTGAACGCTTGCGCCTGCGTTGATGTAGGTGTAGCGGATTTTCCGATACTCTGGGCACTCATAGCACCAACTGCGAATTGTAGCGGGGTTTCGACCGCGATCGCTGACCTGACACTCCAGTCCTGCTGGGATCGGGCGACTTTGCAATGTAAATCGTTGAAACAATGACTGCTCTAGATGATCAAGAAACGGTTGATACATAGCTTGATGTAGACTGATGCGCATCGATCCACTGAACATACGGGATTCCTGGATACGCCGTCTCAAATTCACAAAACAAAGCAATGATCCTTAATATTCGTCCAGCACCCAACAGACGAGAAGGTGCGATCGCGAATGCCCTGCGCTAATGGGTGAGCGGGTAAGAAAACAATTTCAGGACTCATCGCTCGTTTAAGCCCCCTGAATCAGGCGAAACAGCCAACTTACCAGTAGAACAACCAGACTGGTGAGCATTACCAGGATGGCAATTAGTCCAATGATGACGAGGATGACGAAACGGCGATCGGCTGCTTTTTGCGGTTTGGGATCGCGAATATGATTCTCCAGCAGTGCCAAATTTCGGCTATTTGCCTTCCAGGTCACATCAAACACGTCTCCCACCACTGGCACCGACCCTGCAGCGGTATCCAGCACCAGATTCGTCACCATCTGGATCAATATTTTCTTCGGCAAATTAAATCTCAATGCTTCTAGCACGATGTAAACCGAGAGCACTGCACTCAACCAATCACCGGCTCCTGGAAACAATCCTAAAATTGGGTCAATTCCAAACCGAAACCGAGTACCCGGAACCGCAATGGCATTGTCCAACAGATGACTGACGACACGAATACGTTGAAGGGCTGACTCTTTATAGGTTACAGGGCGAATGCTCATGATTAGCGATTTTAGATTTTGGATTTTAGATTAAGACAGGACTTACACATTTTGATCAAAACCTCGGAGTTTTAAGCCCTTATGCTGGTCGTTCGTCTCATTTCTAGTGAAAACTCCGAGGTTTACGTAAGCCTTATTAAGTTGAGTTAACTGAAATCTTGCACCTCTCGCAGCAACCCGCCCGCACGTAAATGGCGGGCTAATAGACCTGGGGAAGACAACGAGCATAAAAGTTGAAGACTACAAAGTCTACTAGAATTATTGCTGCATAAATTTAAGAAATTCGTCGTGTAAACCTTTGGGTGCTGATTAGTTCACAACGAATGATACAGTGACTCACTTCTAGGAGAAATTATGTCCAAGGACGAAAAACGGGATGGCACAACAAGGCTAGAAATTGCGAACACAGTAATTGAAGGGTCATTTAACGTTACGGTTGCCCTATTGGGCTTTTTGGCGGCATCCGCTGGAATTGTAGTAGCGGCGATTAACCTACTCAGTGGATTATTGTCGCCGCATCCGGACAACACATCTACTCCCGATCCTGCTTCGACCTTGCATTCTAAAGTGCATGTCCAGGGTGAGCGCCCTGCTTCTGAACAGGTTTCTGATTTAGAAATACAGAGCTTTATCAATAACTGCACTCAACAAGGCGCATCTTATTCATACTGCTCTTGCGGTGGAAAAGAATTGCAACGTCGATATAGTGGTACTCAGTGGCGGCAAATCGCTGCCAGTCCGGCGGCTCTGATTCAAGCAGAGACCGATGTAGCCACTTTCTGCCTCTATAAATAGACAGGGAGACTAGGAAGGGTAGTGTTCCAGACATTGTAGAGGCGCGAATTCGCGCCTCTACGGCGGTTTTGGGTTGTGCAGCAACATATCTGAAACATTATCTACGTCCCGATTTTGCAAGTTAGATTGCCATCCTGAGCGGAATAGAATGCAGCACAGGATCTCAGTTAACCAAAATGACGGTTTAGAGGCATGTGTAACATTCTTAGAATAAGGGAGTTGCACTTTATATTTTACGAGTGCATCCGGTGGCTAGGGGACAGGGCTGACATGGGAACACAGGGAATTTGCTGACCATTTTACGTCTCCGCATCTCCGCATCTCTGTGCCTCCGCATCACCTTCCCTCACCCCTCACATCATGAAACTTCTCATCACCGGAGCTAGCGGATTTTTGGGCTGGAATCTTTGCCAGCTTGCTTCTGCCGATTGGGAGGTCTACGGTACGTCGTTTTCTCACCGATCTGAAATTCCCGGTGCCACCATACTCAAGACCGATCTGCGAGACTTTCAGCAGCTCAAGGACGTGTTTCAGCAGCTTCAACCAGCGGGTGTGATTCACCTTGCGGCTCAGTCCAGTCCAAATGTTTGCCAAAATCAGCCGGAGGAGTCCTACCTACTCAACGTGACGATCGCCTGCAATATCGCCGGACTGTGCGCGGACTACGGCATTCCCTGTGTATTCACGTCAACCGATCTGGTGTTTGATGGGTTGAATCCGCCCTATCAAGAAACTGATCCGGTTTCGCCAACCAGTCGTTATGGGGAGCAAAAGGCGATCGCGGAAGCCGAAATGCTAGCCTGCTATCCTGCAACAGCGGTCTGTCGAATGCCGCTCATGTTTGGTGCTGTACCGTCGAATGCCAGCAGCTTCCTCCAACCCTTCATTCAAAAACTGCGGGCTGAAGAAGAGTTGAAGCTGTTTGTGGACGAATTCCGCACTCCCGTCAGTGCAACGGCCGCCGCTCAGGGACTCTTGCTGGCCTTCCAGACGGTGCAGGGACGCATTCACCTGGGTGGCAGGGAGCGCATTTCACGCTACGAATTCGGTCGCTTGATGGTAGACGTGTTGGAGCTTCCAGCAACGGGACTGAAGGCCTCGCGTCAGCAGGATGTGAAAATGGCAGCTCCCCGACCCCCGGATGTATCGCTGGATAGCTCGAAGGCATTTGAGTTGGGGTACGCGCCGCGATCGCTACGAGACGAGTTGGCAGCACTGAAGGGGGTGGTATGAATCTAATTGCTCGACTCACTCACTGCGTTGGCCTTCTGACACTGGGTACACAGTCCAAAGAATTCCAGCATATGGTAATAAATCTTGAATTTGTAGGACTTATTCAACTGGGCTTCCAGATGGTGAACAGGACAATCATCAATTGGGACTGAGTTGCCGCACTGGAGACAGGTGAGATGGTGCTGATCTTCTTGCACCAGGCTATAAAGCGCTTCACCCCCGGAAACTGTTCGTGCCTGCACAACTCCTTCTAACTTGAGTGCTTCCAACGCTCGATAGACCGTTGCCAGTCCCAGGCTCAAATTTCGATTGCGCAACTCTATATAAAGATCTTGCGCTGAAATGGCTTCGTCTAAGGTCTTTAAGACTTCAACGATGCGCTCCTGGCTACGGGTATGACGGGATCTCATGGGGAGTGGGGAATGGGGAATGGAGTAGAGACGCGTATAGCCTCCGGCATCGAAGAAACGCATAGCGTGTCCGCAGGACTCTTAATCGCGTCTGTACGGGGAATGGGAAGGTGAGGGGATGGGAGAACGCGGTAGCATCAGTACATTAATGCTTTCATGAGGCTGCTGTGACTCAGAAATATCAGGCTCAAATCTATGTTACTCTTCGCCCCTCGGTTCTAGATCCGGCTGGAACGGCTATCCAATCTGGACTAAAACATATGGGATACGAGACTGTGGAACAGGTGAGAATCGGAAAATATATTGAGGTGACATTGGATGCACCAAGCGAGGAAGTGGCTCGTAAGCAGTTGGATCGAATTTGTGATCAGCTCCTTGCTAATCCTGTCATTGAAAATTATCGGTTTGATCTCAAGGGGATGTCTACATCTATGAACATCAGTTCATGAATTGAATAATAGATCCGCTTCTACAAAGATGCCAAATCAACATGCAAGGTTGCGCCCAATGTAGAAATGCGATCGCCCTGCACTAATTTTCTGCCTCGCCGCCGCTCAACTTCACCATTCACCTGCACTTCTCCAGCTTGAATCAGCAGCTTCGCCTGCCCTCCCGTCTGGACAATTCCCTTGAGCTTCAGAAACTGATCCAGCTTGATGAATCGTGTCTCAGTCATTTATCTCTAACCATCCTCTTACACAATCCAAACGTTGCTAACGCAACGCGTTTCTGGTATGCCACTAAGGCTTTACGCAAATCCAAAATCTAAAATCCAAAATCGCCAATCCTTCATCACCTGCTATCTTTAACCATCCTCCTACACCCTACATCCTGTACCTTACCTCCAACCAGCAATGGCAACCCAGGCAGATTTACGTCGATTTTTGAATCGAATAGACCAGCAGAGCTATAAGGCATACAAAGACCTGGAACGTTGGTATGAGTTTCCAGACTTTACGCTGCTGATTGACCGGGTGCAGGGTGACCCGTTTGCTGCACCGAGCCAATGTCGGGTGCAAATTCCGCAAACGCAGGCAGGGTTTCCAAAAACACTCTACAGCAGCCGCAGTCGGGAAAGTGCGCTGCGGGATTATCTGACTCGCCAGTGCGATCACGTCACCCAATCGGTTCGCCAGCGTCGGGGGAGCGGTAGCAGTGGCTTGATTGCGATCGCCCAACCTCGACAGACAATTCTGGAGCGCACCTCTGCGTTTGTCACCGACGAATTCGTGGAAATCCGATTTGTGGTCGGCTTACCTGCGTTTGGGCGACGAGTTGCTGGCTTGCAAGCCGCCGAACTGCTGTGTGATGACCTGCCCGATGTAGTAGACCGCGCCTTACACTATCGCGCCTTAGATGCCAACGCGATCCAACGTCATGTTGAAACCGTAGAAGATGCAGACTGGCTGCGGGAAGAGCTTTCTGAACGGGGACTGGTTGCGTTTGTTGCCGATGGTGCCATGCTGCCCCGTCGCAGCGGTGTGGACGAGCGTCCATTAACGCAGGGCGGGATTCTGTTTCAATCGCCACCGTCGCTGCAGGTCGAGTTTAATTGTCCGAATCGCGGCAAAGTGACTGGCATGGGCATTCCAGCAGGCGTGACGCTGATTGTGGGGGGCGGGTATCACGGCAAATCTACGTTGCTGCGGGCGATCGCGGTGGGGGTCTACAATCACATCCCTGATGATGGACGAGAATGTGTCGTCACCGATGCCACCGCTGTCAAAATTCGCGCCGAGGACGGGCGCAGTGTTGCCAGAGTAGACATTTCACCGTTCATTAATCAATTGCCTCTGGGCCGATCTACTGCTCAGTTTTCGACAGAGAACGCTAGCGGTAGCACCTCTCAAGCTGCCAACATCATGGAAGCTTTGGAGGCAGGCACTACGCTGTTGTTGGTGGATGAGGACACGGCGGCCACCAACTTCATGATTCGCGATCGCCGGATGCAAGCTCTGATTGCCAAAGATAAGGAACCGATCACGCCCTTTATTGACAAAGTCCGGCAGCTTTACCTGGATCACGGCGTATCCACAATCCTGGTCATGGGCGGTAGCGGTGACTATTTTGATGTTGCTGACACGGTAATTGCCATGCAAGACTTTCAGCCTGAAGACGTGACGGAACAGGCAGCGGCGATCGCGCAGCAATACGCCACTCACCGCACCTCTGAAGGCGGCAAGCAGTTCGGCACCCTCACCGCTCGCACTCTGCCACCCCTCCCCTCATCCACCGATCGCGGCTTCGTGAAATGGAAAACCCGCGACCTGGATACCATCCTGATTGACCGGGAAGAGATTGACCTGTCAGCCGTCGAGCAGTTGGTCGATCCAGCACAGCTGAGGGCGATCGCCGCCACTCTCGTTTACATTCAGCAACACTATCTGGATGGCAACCCCACCGTTGCCGAGATCCTGGACTACACCCTGACCGACATTGCGGCTGGCGGATTTGATCCGCTTGCCTTTTGCCCACCTGGAGACTTTGCTAGCTTCCGTCGCTTGGAACTGGCAGCCGCATTAAATCGATGGCGATCGTTGCTCACGTCCTAAGAACACCGACTTGATCGCGCTGAATCAAACCTTATCCACATCCACGTCCAGACCTGAAGTTTTTCTTAAGGGAAAGCTACAGATTCCGAGCTGGACGCGGTTTAACATAGAGTTATTCATTTCCAGTTGTAAGTTGGTGAACAATTGTTAGAGAATTGACAATTAACGGCTAACGGTTGTTAGTGAATCACTGGATGGCGTTTGGCTTTGCTGACTCTCTTTAAAAAATCAGAGACACGATCGCGCACTGGTGGTCAGAATTTACCCTCCAGACCAAGCTCATGGCAGTGGCAACGCTGGTCGTGTCATTACTGATGAGTGGTTTAACCTTTTGGGCCGTCAACACGATTCAGCAGGATGCCCGTCTCAACGACACCCGTTTCGGCCGTGATTGGGGCTGCTGCTAGCCGCAAACGTTGCGCCTCTGATTGGTGAAGATAAACGCGCCGAACTGGCACACTTTTCTCACAACTTCTACAGCAGCACATCCAGCCTTCGCTATATGCTCTATGCCGATGAGGAAGGCAACATTTTCTATGGCATCCCCTTCTCAGAGTCGGAGGTGCAAAACTCGCTCACCATTCGGCGTAAAATTCACCTTCCAGATGAATACGCCCAGCACAGCGATACCCCAATGGTGCGCCAACACATCACTCCCGATGGCGAAGTGACTGATGTGTTTGTGCCACTGGTTTACGAAGGGCAATACAAAGGGGTGTTAGCGATCGGCACCAACCCCAACCCCACCGTAGTCGCATCCTCTCACCTGACGCGAGATGTCACGATCGCCGTGTTTGTGTCCATTTGGGTGATGGTTATCCTGGGTGCTGTGTTCAACGCTCTCACCATTACCAAGCCGATTAAAGAACTGCTGGTCGGCGTCAAGAACATCGCCTCTGGCAATTTCAAACAACGGGTCGATCTGCCATTGGGTGGTGAACTGGGTGAATTGATTGCCAGTTTCAACGATATGGCCGAGCGATTAGAACGATACGAAGAGCAGAACATTGAAGAGCTGACGGCCGAGAAAGCCAAGCTAGAAACCTTGATGACGACGATCGCCGATGGGGCTGTTCTGCTCGACACCGACCTGCAGGTAGTTCTTGTCAACCCCACAGCACGCCGCCTGTTTGGCTGGGAAGGAAGAACCGTTGAGACCACTAACGTCCTCTGTCTCCTACCCACCGCTATTCAAACAGAAATTACTCGTCCGTTGTACCGAACGGCCAGAGGAGAATTGCGGGAGGGAGCAGAGTTTCGGATTGCCCTGAAAGAGCCTGCCGATCGCACCATCCGCATCCTACTCAACACGGTGTTCGATCTGTATCGGGAAACCGTCAAAGGGGTTGCCATTACCATCCAGGACATTACCCGTGAGGCGGAACTGAACGAAGCAAAAAGCCAATTTATCAGTAACGTTTCCCATGAACTGAGAACCCCGCTCTTCAATATCAAGTCCTTCATTGAAACGCTCTACGAATACGGTGAAGACCTCAGCTATGCAGAACGCTGCGAGTTTTTGGAAACAGCCAATCGCGAAACTGATCGCCTTACCCGTCTCGTCAACGATGTACTGGATTTATCCCGTTTAGAGTCTTGCAAACTCTATAACTTTGAAGCGGTCGATCTGGCTCAACCGATTGAGCAAACCCTCAGAACTCATCAGCTTAATGCCCGTGACAAGGGAATCGAATTGAGCCAAGAGATAGCCTCTGATTTGCCACCTGTCCTCGGTCACTATGACTTGCTGCTGCAGGTCTTTACCAACCTGGTTGGTAATGCCCTGAAATTTACCGAGTCCGGCGGCAAGATTGTCATTCGCGCCTATGGGCTGCAGGTTAATAGTGCTGTAGACTCCGACAATGGAATCACACAACTTAACTCTGAAGCTGGAGAAGAACCCCAAAAGGTCCGAGTTGAGATTTCAGATACTGGAATTGGAATCGCCCCTGAAGATCAAAAATCCATCTTCGATCGCTTTTTCCGCGTCGAAAACCGGGTTCATACCCTGGAGGGTACTGGTTTGGGTCTGTCGATCGTGCGAAACATTATTGAAAAGCATAATAGCCGAGTGCATCTCGTGAGTGAGGTCAGTGTGGGCACCACCTTCTGGTTTGACCTGACTGTATACCGAGATACAAAACCTATGTTTGAAGAAACGTTTGAAGGACTATTAGCGACTGATAATTCCGTTGAATCAAGCACTGGCTCAGTTGTAGCAGGAGTGTCTTTATAGCGAACAGATTCTAAATTCACCGAATTTTCACGAGTCTTTAACCTATGCAAGAATTTGAAATTTTATAATTAGCGTGCATTTAAAGATACAAGGATTATTTCTGCAGAACGGCTGTCAATGCTGGTTATTCTAAAACTGCATAGTGATGTTGCCCGTTAGTCATCAGGCAGCACGTTTAAAGCCCTTTGGGGGTAGCCAAGTCATGTCATTGCATGTTTTAAATGAAGTAGGGCATGGTTAAGGAATTCATTATGAAAACACAGGCTGAGAAACAACACGGGAAGGCAACTGAATCCGCTAGTAATGGACAGTCAGAGTTTAACTTTGAACTTTGGGCAAAACAAGTTCGACCTCAGTTACTAGCCTCCGTTCAGAAGCGAGGGGCGCGATAATCGTTACTGTGATAAGGCGGGTTGCCTTTTTTGTAAGACAAATGTACTATATAAATACGATCACGATCGCCCTTTGGCTAATGGGGGCGATCGTTTTTTATTAGCGGCGATTTTATTGGCAACGACAAACTGGACCGTTGTATTCAACATTCAAAACTCAACGTTCAAAACTCAAATACTGGCCAGTCGGGTTCGCGATAGTAGTGAGCCATGTTGTCAAATTTGCGCAGTTCGGCTTGATGAACTCCAAAAACGTGTGCATCTCCCTCTAGCCATTGCTGGTTGAGGGTGGCCAGGCGATCGCTGAGTTGCCAGCGTTCTTCCAGCGGTGGCACATCACCGAAATATCCCAGTGTTACATGGGGGGTGAAGTAATACTGCTGCTCAATCCCCAATCCAATCAGGTCGGGATTCTGGTAAACCGCCCGGCGAAACTTCAAAATCCGCTCGTAGGAAGCCTCTTCGGTAGGAACCAGGCAAACCGCGATCGCCCGCGTCATCAGCATCAGCCCCAACACCTGAAAATGAACGGACTTACCCCCACGCATGGGTCGGTATTCGCGAAAAATTTGCGTAACTCGCTCTTGAAGCTGAGTCTCGAAACCGGGCGCTTCGCTGGCATGGCGGTAAGCGCTGTCCCAGATCAAATCAGCGAGGGTGAGATGAAAACTCTCTGCGGGAACCGGAGCAAACACCTCTGAACCCAACTCCTGCAAAAGTTGCTCCTGAAAGTGCTGCAAGCGATCGTACAGCGCCTGATTTTCAGCCACTTCACCACGACCGGGTGGTGTAATGATGGTGTACCCCGGAAAGGGAACGGCTTGAAAGCCTTTTTTAGGATGCGGTTGAAATTTGGGAGATTCCTGGATGTGCTGCAACTGAGAGCGATACGTATCTGGCAGGGTCATACGCATCGCCCGGTTCAAGTAGGTATGAAAATTCTCGTCCAATCTCGATTGCCTCGTCAGGTAACTTAATGAAACGATAAGTGGAACTATAACTGAGTTAGATGCAACAGGGTCTCCGGGTGAACTGATATGGGATCTGGATCGATTGTCTCTCGCAGTCAATATCGTAATGATCCCCGCGAGAATTCTACTTCAGTCTGACAGGATTAACAGGACAATACAATTACTGACTGGGTGAGAAGGTAGTGTCAGATGCCAGTTTATCTTTATTGGGGAAATGACGACGTTGCGATCGCCCAAGCGGTGACCACGCTCCGCCAACAACTGCTCGATCCAGCCTGGGAAAGCTTCAACTTCAACAAAATTTCCTCCGATCAGCCAGATGCCATTATTCAGAGCTTGAACCAGGTGATGACCTCTCCCTTTGGCAGTGGTAGTCGATTGGTGTGGCTGAGTGATACCACCCTCTGCCAACGCTGCCCCGATGAGGTTTTAACTGAACTGGAACGAACCCTACCCTCCCTCCCAGAAACCAGCGTTTTGCTGATCACCAGTCGCACAAAACCAGATGGTCGCCTGAAATCAACGAAGCTACTGCAGAAACACGCTGACATTCGCGAGTTTGCGCTCATTCCTCCCTGGAAAACCGAACTGCTCGTTAAACAGGTGCAGCGAGTCGCCCAGGAACTGGGGGTGAGGCTAACGCCTGCAGCGGTTGATCTGCTGGCAGAGTCGGTTGGCAACAACACCCGCCAGCTTTACAGCGAATTGGAAAAACTGCGGCTCTATGCAGGCAACTCCAATCGCCCCCTGGATGAATCCGCGATCGCCCTACTAGTCACTGCCAGCACCCAAAACACCCTAAAACTCGCCGCCGCCATTCGCCAGGGACAGGTTGCCGCCGCGCTGGAACTCGTCGCCGAATTACTGCGTCAAAATGAGCCTGCTTTGGTGATTGTCAGAGGTCTAATTGGACAATTTCGCCGCTGGATTTGGGTGAAGCTAATGGTGGAGTCTAGAGAGCGGGATGAGCGAGTCATTGCCGCAGCGGTAGAACTTGAGAATCCCAAACGGCTCTACTTTCTCAAACAAGAGGTACAATCCTTATCTCTAAGTGCGTTATTAAAGACCCTGCCAACCTTGCTGGAGCTGGAGGTCAGCCTGAAACGCAGTGCTGACGAACTCTCAACCTTACAGACCAAAGTTGTTGAGCTATGTCAGCTTTGTGGACATAGGAATGAGGAATGAGGAATGAGGAATGAGGAATGAGGAATGAGGAATGAGGAATGAGGAATGAGGAATGAGGAATGAGGAATGAGGAATGACGGAATGCAG
>JAAUSG010000242.1 GCA_012034055.1 Leptolyngbyaceae cyanobacterium RU_5_1
AGAGCAATCTACGCAGATGTGATTTTGTTTACCGCGCCGCCGTCCATTTTTACGGATATGAGTCGAGCTGCATTCAGGGCATTGCATCGGATTTCACCTCAATTCATCCCTCCATTATGCAACGCCGTCAGTTCCAACACTCAACTTCTGCATTCCAATCAGTTCAATGGAGCGCATCAGTTGGGCGTGGTTCATCTGCGCGTTGTCCATTTGAAAAGTTACTCTCGAAATGCCGCCGAGCGATTCGCTGTGACGGCGGATTTTCTCCGCCACTTCTTCGGGACTGCCGACCAGTAACGCGCCGGTTGCGCCGCGCTGCGCGTCAAAAGTGGCACGCGGCACTAATGGCTTCAGAACTCCGCGCCGCTCATGGCGGCCATGAACGCCATCGGGTTCAGTATTCGCGGTAGTTGACGATCAATCCATTCTTGAAAGTCACAAACGTGGCGTAGCTCATTTCATAGGGGTTGCCGTTGCTGATCACCCGGCCTGAGACGCTCCACTCGGCAATGGCCATGTTGGGGTCATCGGTAGAGTTGATCTTCAGCGTGGGAGTCCGCTGCACGTCAATGACGCTGGGATAGTTCTTCAAATACTCGTAGATAGCCGCTCGGCCCACCAGCTTTCTGGACGCCACGTTGGGCGCGAAGGGGAATTCGACGACGACGTTTTCGTCGCAGAGCTCAGCCCAGCCCTTAATATCTTTGGCTAGGAAAGTGTCCAGACTGCGCTTCAGCAATTGCGCTGCGGTCAGACCCTTGCCAGCCTCTTGCGTGTGTGCGGCGGTGGCGAGCGTGATGTCGCTTGTGAGATGATCTTGTTTCATGTGATTGTGTCCAAGTTGGGGTTGATGATGTTGACTTGCCCCTACGGCAAATCTCAGAGCGATAGCTCTTTCGGGCGGGGTTGCTTTCACTGATTGCGTACTTCTCTTAGGCCATCCGGGCAGCGATGCTTTCGGCCAGCATCATGGTCGGGAAAGCCGTTGCGACGGAGGGCACGTCAGGCCAGATCGAGGCATCGACGACTCGCAGGCTCTTGACGCCACGAACGTGCCCGTCGATATCCACTACGGCCCCGGCATCGCGCGGTCCACCCATGGGTACAGTGGAGGTCGGATGGTGATAGCTCTGCACAGAGGTCGCGAGCGCGGCGTTGATCGAAGCGCGGTCGCTCTTTGCCGCGCCCGGTGCCAGTTCTGCACCCACCATATCGGCAAAAGGCTGCTGACGCGCAATGTTCCGGATGACTTCGACACCATCGACCAAGCGCTCGCGGTCACCGCTGTCCGTCAGGAAGCCGAGATCGATGATGGGCGCAGCATAGGGATCGCGGCTGGCGATGGTGAGGGAACCCACGGAACGCGGTCTCACGAGCGCAGCGAACAGCAGGAACATCGCGCCGTCGGAAGTCTGCCCACCGTCGGGCAGGGTCGCGGTGCTGATGTTCAGATCTGCCTCGCCGTTCGTCGCGTGGTTGGATGCCGTCCACAGCATTGCGCCGATGGGTGGATACGGAAGGCCTACTGCTTCCTTGCGAATCGACCAGACGGTCGGGACCATCGGGTGATCCTGTAGACGGCGACCGACCGGCAGATCGGACACGACCGGGATGTCAAGGACTCGCAGCACCTCAGAGGGGCCAATGCCGGAACGCATCAGGATCGCCGGGCTGACATAGGTGCCCGCTGAAAGGATGATTTCACCGGCTAGGATGATCGCCCCGTCAGCCAGTCGGACACCTTGGGCCTGACCATGCTCCACTAACACGGCATCGACCAGTGTCTCGTCGCGGATGGTCAGATTAGGTCGGGCGCGCACCGCATCGCCCAACAAGGTCATTCCTGTGTTAAGCCTCACACCCATGCGGGTATTCATCACATAGGGACCAACGCCCAGCGGCTGCCCCGTCGTAAAACCCGATGTGCGCTTGTAGCCCGCCGCCAGCGACGACGCGATGAGGTCGCGATGCTGGTCGGAGACTTCTTCATCGCCAAGCTGGTGGATGGGGACGCAGCCGTCGCGGCCCTCGCCGCCAGTGCCGGAGGTACGCTCCAGGGATCGATAGAAGGCCTGCGAGCTTTGCCAGTTCAAGGCATCGAGGTCATGCGCCTTGGCCCAGCGATCGTGGTCGTATTTCGGCACCCGCATCGCCACTGCACCGTTGATGGCAGACGAGCCACCCAGCACCTTGCCGCGGTTGAGCTGAAGCCTTCTGCCCAGCACGCCAGGCTCGCTGTAAAAGCCCCAATCGTGCTGCGGATCGCCACCCACTAGGTCCTGGCGGCGGACTGGATCGGGATAGCGTTTGGGGGATAGGCCTTGCCCGCTTCGATCAGCAAGACACGGCGAGATGGATCAGCACTCAGGCGATTGGCCAGCACTGCGCCGGCGGATCCGCCACCGACGATGATGACGTCAAACATTGTTTGATTTCCTTTCATTTCATTACTCCTGTAAGGTCTTCTATCTTTTTCGTGTTGGCAAGTTCAGCCTGCGCTGCGGTGTCTGTGCGGAAGCGCTGCGTTAATTCGGTCTGGAACTCAGATACCTCGCTTTTCGGATCGAGCGGCGGCTGACCGCCTTTTGGTGAAGCTAGGGCGATCGCTGCTCCCGCATCCTTCAGCACGTAATAGGGAGCAGCAAACTCTTCCAGCCAGAAACCCGTTTTCTTTCCGGTATCGCCAAGTTGGTCATGAGACGTGAGAACAATGAGAATCTTCATAGCAAACCTCTTTATGTTGTGAACGACGATGATTTGTCAGAGTCCTACCGTGTGAGCGAATGGGGTGCGAGATGTCCGATCGTCGATCGAAACACATCATCTGGATCGTATTTCTGCTTCAGATCGAGCAATCGCTCATAGTTCGACCCAAAAGCAAGCCGAACGCGCTCCTGTTCTGCCTGATCCATAAGGCTGATGTATCCGCCTTTCAAGGCATAGGGTGCTAGTGCCTGTGAGATGTTTTGTGCCCATTGAAGATGCCGCTGCTCGTCGTCCTGTGGCTCCCAGGCTGCGATTAGCTCAACCATTAGATGATCCTGCCGCAGTGCAAAAGCAGTGTCCGACGCACCGACGCGGCTCGCGGCTCCATGAAAGTGATGCAGCGCGATGAACGAAAAGGGGGAAGAAAAGGGCAGTCCCTGTTCGATCAGTATGTCAATGATTTCAGGCTGAAACCCTTTAATCGATTGTGTTTTAGCATGGTAGTGCCGCCCCTTCGGTGCATTCGCATCCAACTGATGAATAAATTCGTTATGCGTCACCGATCGCACCTGATCGACTAGCACAGTCCCAAAGGTTCGTAGAGGTGCGATGACTGGCTCACCTGCTGCGCTCTCACCACAGTAGAGCGGTAAGAGAAAGAGAACGGTCGCGCCATCCGGCAGCTGAATGAACCCAGACAAAATCGTCAATTCATCGGGGACAGTCGCCATGAAGTCGTTCAAACGGTGTAACACAGTTCTAGCTTCCTCTAGCGGATAGAGCAGCATCCCAGATAACACGGTCGGGCGTGGATGCAGGCGATACTCCAGCGAGACGACAACGCCAAAGTTGCCTCCCCCACCGCGTAGTCCCCAAAGCAAATCAGGATGTTCTTCGGCGTTTGCGGTTAGAAGCTGCCCATCGGCAGTGACGACTTGTGCAGACAGTAAATTATCAATCCCCAGCCCATAAGCCCCGTTGAAAGGGCTGTATCCTCCTCCCAGGGTAAATCCAGCCATGCCAACGGCGGAGCAGGTTCCTGTCGCTGCCACCAACCCATATTGGGTGGTTATCTCGATCAGGTCACTGATCGTTACTCCAGCTTGAGCTTGAGCGGTGCGTGCAACAGGATCAACGGTGACCGTTCTCATCTGAGATAGATCAATCACTACGCCCTCAGACAACGATCGTCCTGCAAAATCGTGTCCTCCTGATCGAACCGAGAGGGGTAGATTGTGCGATCGTGCCCAGCGCACAGTATGAATCACATCTTGTACCGTGAGACACCGAGCGATCGCAGCGGGTTGTGTCGTCACCTTACCATTCCAGAGTTGACGCGCCTGTTCATAATCAGCAGCTTGAGGCAGAAAAAGCTGTCCGGTGAGCAGTGCTGCGAGATCGTTGAAAGCAGCACTGTGATGGTATGTAGTGGTCATGATTTCTCCTTTTCAGTGGTATTGGCGATCGCAAGTTTTGTAGACTCGTGAGCCATGATGGATTTCCTCCAGGAATTACTGTGCAGAATCTTTCAAAGGAGTGACAAATTCAATGAGATTGCCGTTATTGTCCTTCACCAAACAGAGCCGAATTCCAGGACCAGGGTAGCTGCCCAATTCAACAAAGGTTGGCACACCCCGTCGATTCAATTCAGCCAGTACCGCATCCACGTCATCAACACGGAAACAAAAATGTCCAATGCCACTCGTGCGTAATCCTTCACCAAGGTCTTTAGCTTCGGGCATCCCGGAGCGTGACTGAGTGCTGGCGATAATTTCGATCCGAAATCCATAAACTTGCAGATAAGCCAGTTTCATGTCGGGGAAGACATCAAATGTCCATTCTCGATCGATCGTCGCATCTAGCTTTTCTTGATACCACTGAAGTGTTTCCTCATAGTTCGATACATTCAAGCAAACATGATCGATTTGCATCGAACTCAGAGGATTTGAGCCTAGAGTTGAAGATGTTTGAGTCGAAATTGTCATTTGAATCTCCTGCAATTGTGAATGTTCTAGATACCTCAGAGTCTTACCGTGTGCGTTATTTCCCAATAGGTCTAGTATTAGCTGGCTCTAAATTGATTTGTCAGAAAGCGGATCTAATACTTACCAACAGCGATCGGCAACTCATTCTCAATAGCTTGCAGCCGTCGAGAAAAATTATCCAAAATTTCCTGGCGAACTTCATCAGTTTGTTGGACGGGGGCATAAACGATATGAGGGGCAAGAACATCAAAACCAGTAAACTGAAAGATGCCACGTTGGATAGGGCGCAGGATAGCCTGGATATCGCCATTGAAGCCATCCTTGAGATAATGCTCCTTTGTTCCGCCTAGCGTCAACGAAAGCATTGCTTTCTTGCCTTGAAACCGTCCTGTTTCATAAATATACCCGCCACCGTACACCCCCATCCCTTCAAAACAGCGGGCACACTAAACCACCATAAAGGAAACTGCCAAATCATCAAATCACACCATTCTAGTTTTTGGAGTTCAATTTCAAGTTCTGGGACGAAACCTTCAACTTCAGTCGCGTACATTTCTTCAATCTGCTGTTTGAAGTAGTTAGGATCTTTCATTGAGGTGAAGTTGCGACGATCGGATACGGGGTCAAACTTCATAGCATAAAGATCGCTACACTGTACATCATGTCCAAGCTTTTGAAGTGTGTCGATCGCCCTTTGAAACAATGCTCCATTGAAGCTTTTTGGTTCTGGATGGGCAAAAATAATCAAAACCTTCACGGTGTTTCTCCTGGCTTTATCAGAGTAGTTCTTAGATTTAGTAGTAGGGTAGGTATCGCTCACCATTTTGTAAAACCCTTCACAGTGAGGTTTTGTGGGCAGTGCCCACCCTAAAATTTGTGGCTTATCGGTTTTAGCTCGTGATTGCCGTAACGCGGATCTCAATCCGCATCGTTGGCAGTGCAAGAGCTGCAACTCCGACCTCTGTCCAAATTGGGGCATGATTGGGCATGTAATGACGAAATAGCTTGACCATCACCTCGTTAACCTCTGGGGGAAACCCTCCAACATGGTAAGAATTGACATGGATAACATCCTCCCAACTAGCGCCAACAGTAGCCAAGGTTCGCTCTACGTTCCGAAACGCCTGAGCAATCTCGTCAGCAAGCGATTCGGGGAATTGCAGATCGTCGTCCCAGCCGCCTTGTCCTGATGTCTCCACGCGATCGCCAATTTTCACCGCTTGCGAGTAATAAAACTCATTCAGCATACGTTCCCCATAACCAGGGGTGATAAAAAACTCGGGTTTATTCATTGTGCTCCTTATTAGATGATTTAGTCGTAGGGCAGTGCCCACCATTTTGTAAAACCCTTCACAGTAAGGTTTTGTGGGCTAGTTCTGGTGCATACTTCAGTACCCATCGATTGATCGTCGAATGGTCCACCCCCCGCTCTGCCATCATCTCCTCTAAGTTTCGGTAGCTTAAGGAGTAACGGCAGTACCACCGCATGTTGAACAGGATAATTTCAGGCAGAAAGTGCCGCCACTTAAACGGAGCAGAAGTAAATATCGGAGGGCAAGGAGGGCAGTTTGAGCCTGCTTACTTTACCACTAATCAGTTTTTGCGCCACAACCCGGGTTGCCACGTCGAGAAGGTTTCAAGATGTGCCCAGTAAGCATCCAGTCCGATGTGAGTAAAGATGAGGGCTGCTACAAGTAACACAATTGCTCCAATCGTTCGTAAAAGCCGATTTTTTCTGAAATAAAGCGTTGGTGCAGAAAACACTCCGCCTAAGCCAACCAAAATGAACGCAATTCCTACCCGCAAAGGCGTTGGTGTTAACCCTAAGTTGATGAAGCGAACGCCAATGAGAAGTGATACTAGACCTGCAAAAAATCCATAAATACTTAGGGTGAGCAGATCCCAACCCGTTGCCAGAGCTAGAGAAGTTCCAATAAATAGAATGCCAAACAGGACACTTGTTTCACCATAGGCAATATTGAAACTACCAATCACAGGCCAGGTAAACGTCATGTGTAAGCCAGTGACTAACGAGATCGCGCCAACCATACCAAAGCCTGGAACCCAGCGTTTCTGATTGGATTCATCAAGACCAAAGTACACATAGGTTGCTAGCAAAACAAGCCCAGCTACCAGATTCATGAGCATGAGTGTAATGTAGTCGATAAACATTTAGATCTCCTGCAAGTGTTTGATACCAGAAATATTCATGTTGTAGAAATCTGAGAAACAGGTGTTGTGTTGTTTTCATTCTTCGTTTATCTGATTTAAAGCACTGAAGTTTACTGATCTCATCTACAAGTCAGAGGCAGCTTTCATGTGCTTAAATCTGGGTTCAAGACGTAATCAAATGCATTCCCACACCAACTCGAACACTACCTCCACACCATCGTTTAGGACTGGCGAAGTTCTCAGTGTTACCTGGTTTTCGTTTAGAGTAAAGGTGCGAACCAACGTTGTACTCACTCGATTCGGAATGGATGCAATTTCAATGTGATGAGTTACAGTGTTGCCACTCAAGGTATAAGTTCCTGCATAAGCATTGAATGTTGTGAATGCTTGAGCAAGTTCTTCAGCCGGTAGAGATTGCATCTCTGGACTCAATGGCGATCGCACTTCCTGACTCAACGATGGGCGATCGCTCCTAGAAAACATCACCATCATGTGACCATCTGATGTGTAAGTGATGTAGCCAACCGGATGAGTTCCATACACGTCTGGAGTCACCATTCCATCAGCGTAAATGGCAGTTGCAGAAATTAACTTCCAAATGCCAATTAGCAGATTGTTCTGGATTGATGGTGTAGACATAATGTGCAACCGTTGCTTTATAATTCTCTGCTAGAGAGAGTAACGGGTTTCAACACAAAATCAAATTCCGTTGTGTAAAATGGTTTACTTTGATTGTGTGCCTTGAGTTCGTCTAGTGCTTCGTGCTTTTGCAATTGAACGATCGCCGATCGCACTGCAAAGGTTGTATCTGAATTCAGGTGAGGATCGCCAGCAATAAAAATTTGGGTTGTCAGCGAAGCATACTTCGGGGCACTGATTTAGGACTTACGCATTGACAGGAATGCGTAAGTGTGGTGAGTTTAGGTTAGTCCCCTCAGCGGTATCCGGTTGTGAGAGAATCATCAAAGCCCTCAACTGCCCAGTGTAACTGCAATCTTTACACCTT
>JAAUSG010000036.1 GCA_012034055.1 Leptolyngbyaceae cyanobacterium RU_5_1
CGTTGGAGCTTTTTGCTCACCTTCTACGTAGGACTCTTGCATCTGTTCAGCATCAAAGTTTTGTGCTGTGATATCAACTTCGGGAAGATTTTGTTCGCCTTCCGCAATCACTTCATTTCTTTGATTCGCACCAGGGTTTTGAGCGGTGTTTTTGTTAGTTGCTTGATCAGCCATACGAAACTCCTGGGATTGTTTTGTGTACGTGGCTACCGTAACAAACCCGTGATTACTCTTATGAGTCTCTTAGGGCAGATTCTATGTCTCTCGATGGAAAGGGATTGGAAATGCGAAGTGGGAAGTGCGAAGTGCGAAGATTCGTCATTCGTCAGGACTGACGCATTTTGACCAAAACCTCGGAGTTTTAAGCAACGATGCGGGTCAGGATGTTTGATTCTTGGTTTAAAAGCTCCGAGGTTGGCGTAAGTCCTGATTCGTCTTAGAGTAGTGCTTGTAAGGTATCCAGCAGTTCTTTGGCGGTGTAGGGTTTGGATAAAAATGCCGTGGCTCCGGCTGCTTTGGCTGGCTTATCGCTGGATGACAGCCCACTGAACGCAACAACCTTGACCTGTGAGTTGATTTTTTTCAATGCGCGAATCAAGGCTTGTCCATCCATTGAGGGCATCATCATATCAGTCAACACCACACTAATGTCATCCTTATGCTGGGCATAGAGCGCGATCGCTTCAATCCCATCACTCCCCACCAGCACTCGGTAGTTGTAAATTTCCAGCATTGTTTTGGCGATTTCTCGAACTTGAGCTTCGTCATCCACAACCAGGATTAACTCTCCATGTCCATGCGGTAGCTCCTGACTATCGAGCGGCAACGCTTCGGTTGCCTCTACGGCTGGCAGAAATACCTCGAACTCAGTTCCCTGACCAACCTGGCTTGACACGGTGACAAACCCATTGTGGCTTTTGACAATTCCAAGCACGGTTGAAAGCCCCAGTCCAGTGCCTTTGCCTAACTCTTTGGTCGTGAAAAACGGCTCAAAGATGCGATCGATAATTTCGGTAGAAACGCCCACTCCCGTGTCTGAAACAGTGACCTGAATGAAGGGCCCCACCTTTGCCTCCAAATTTCCACGAGCGTACTCTTCGTCTACGAAAACATTCTGGGCAGAAAGTTCAAGAACACCACCTTCTGGCATCGCATCTCGCGCATTCACGCACAAGTTCATTAACACTTGATGTAATTGAGTGGCATCGGCGGAGACGACCCAGAGGTCTGGTGCGATATTGGTCTGAACTTCGATTGATTTTGGAAACGTTTGCTGGACAAGCTTCCTGACTTCTGAAAGCAGGTGCCGAACTTGCAGAATCTCAAGTTTTTCTTCCGTTCCGCGTACAAACGACAACACCTGTTGAACCAGATCAGCTCCGCGTCTTGCACTGACTTCTACAATCTGCAGGAGTTGGTGAGTTCGTTGATCCGCGTGGGGAAATTTAAGCGGCAGCAATTGAGCCGCTGCCAGGATAGGAGTCAGGATGTTATTCAAATCGTGAGCAATGCCACTCGCCAATATACCCAGACTTTCCAGGCGTTGAATGCGAAGGATCTGCGATTCTAGCTGTTTTTTCTCCGTGATGTCGGTGTGCGTGCCAATCCACTCGCGAATGCTCCCGTCTGGGTTCAAGATCGGTACACCCCGCACTCCAAAATCCCGATAGCTGCCGTTTTTTGACCGCACCCGATATTCGACTTCGTAGAGCGTTTTGGTGTTCAGCGAATAGTTCCACGATTGAATGACCCGCTCGCGATCGTCTGGATGGACATGATCCAACCATCCCCACGGTGCTGCTTCTGCCCACGACTGCCCGATTAGCTCAAACCAGGCATCACTAGCGCTGCTGACGCCTCCTTCAGGATCGGTTGTCCAAACAATTTGAGCAGTGGCATCGACCAATGAGCGATAACGCTCTTCGCTCTGGCGTAATGCGTCTTCTGCCTGTTTGCGTGCCGTAATATCGCGTTGAATGGCCACCCAATGGGTATACCAACCGCTTTCATCATGAACTGGCACAATGCTGAGTTCAATCCAAAACTCGGAACCATCTTTGCGGTAGTTCACCAAATCAACTCGGCATGGCTGCCAGTTTTGCAGGGCTGTCCGAATTTGCTTGAGCGCGGCGCGATCGGTCTTGGGGCCCTGCAGGATGCGCGGCGTTTGACCCAGTACTTCCTCTGGGGTGTAGCCTGTCATTTCTGTAAAGACTGGATTGACGTAGACAATTCGGGGACCGGGTAAGCTGATCGGCTCTGCTTCTGTAATCAAGACAGCATCTTCGATGGTCAGGATCACCAATTCGAGCAAGCGGAGCTGTTCTTTATCCCAATCGTTCATCACCTTGAAACTGTTTTTTATCTATCCATTTAGATACTTGCTTATCCTAAGCTAATCATGATGAAGCTGTGTGGAAAGAGCTGGATCTTGATTGCGCGCGTAGTATTCGCAGTTTGATTGAATGCTGAGATTTCTAGCAAACACAATACGATAGTGTTCCAGACCTGTGATTAACCGTCTGTAGGGACGTTATACATAACGTCCCTACAGACGAAAACAACATTTTTGGGCCACGTCCCCTAAAAATCAGGGTTGGGAATTTCCTAAACGCTTACTGCTTCCTGCTGACGATACAGACAGTAATACCGTCCCTTCATTGCCATCAAATCGTCGTGGATGCCCTGCTCAACGACGACGCCCTGATCCATCATCAAAATTATGTCAGCATTACGAATCGTGCTGAGGCGGTGGGTGATGAAGAAGACAGTGCGACCTTTGAAGGCCTCGGCCAAGTTGAGGCACACTTGCCGCTCCGATTCGTAGTCTAAAGCGCTGGTAGCTTCGTCCAGGATGAGCAGGTTGGGATTTTGCAGTACGGTGCGGGCGATCGCGATCCGCTGCCGCTGTCCACCCGATAGCGCAGAGCCGCGTTCTCCGACATTGGTGTTATACCCATTCGCCAAATTCATGATGAAGTCATGGGCGGCGGCAACTCTTGCGACAGCAATGATTTCCTCGTTTGTGGCATCGGGATAGTTAAGGGCGATGTTGTCCTGAATGGTGCCATCAAACAGCAGCGTGTCCTGGGGAACAATCCCTACCTGCCGTCGCAGTGAGTAGAGCTCAACTTTGTTGATGTCGTAGTTGTCAATCAGAATGCGGCCGGCTTCCAGGGGATACAGGCGCGGCAGCAGTTTCATCAGGGTGCTCTTCCCGGAACCACTTTGTCCAACGACACCAATGAAGCAGCCTGCTGGAAACTCCAGGTTGATGTTGCTCAGTTGCAAGGGTCCACTGGGGTTAAAGCGGAAGGAAACGTTTTCGTACTTGACGTTGCCTTGAATCAGCGGCATCGAAATGTTGGTGCGATCGCGTTCATCCGACTCTACAGGCGAATCCACAATATCTGCCAACCGCTCCAGGGACAAGGCCGTTTCCTGGAAGTTTTGCCAGAGTTGGGTGAGGCGCAGCAGCGGACTGGTCACATATCCAGCGATGATCCGGAAGGCAATCAATTGTCCCAACGTCAGTTGTTGCTGCAGTACCAAATACGCACCCACCCACAGCACCAATAAACTGGAAAGCTGGTTGAGAAAATGGCTGGTAGAACTGGCAGCGGTGACGGTCTGCACATTTTTGAATCCCGCACTGACGTAGCGGGCGTAGCGTTCCTGCCACTGCCAGCGCGATCGCAGCTCAATGTTCTGCGCCTTCACCGTTTGAATCCCCGACAGCACTTCCACCAGATAGGACTGGGTTTCCGCATTCCGTTCCGCCTTAGTTCGCAACTGGCGACGCACAATCGGCGACACGGATGCCGTCAACACGGCGAACAGCGGAATCGTAGCCAGGGCCACCAATGCCAACGCCCAGCTATAGATGAACATCACCACGATGTAAATTACCGAAAACACTGAATCCAGCACAACGGTCAGCGCCGTCGTCGTCATGAATTGCCGAATGTTTTCCAGTTCATTAATTCGGGTCGAGAGTTCACCCACGGGACGGCGCTCAAAATAGCGCAACGGCAGGCGCAGCAAATGATTGATAATCTCCGAACCGAGCGCCAAATCAATTCGGTTTGTTGTATCGACGAACAAAAAGGTGCGTAAACTGGTCAACACCCCTTCAAACAGGGCAATCACAATCAGGAAAACGCCCAGCACTTGCAGCGTATCGGGACTATTCTGCACAATCACTTTGTCGATGATGATCTGGGTCATCAGTGGGTTCGCCAGCCCAAACAGTTGCACAAAGAAGGAGGCTACCAACACCTCAATCAGCACCTGCCGATACTTGGAAACATAGGGCAGGAACCAACTCAAGCCGAACTTGCTTTGCGGCGTAAACTGAGTTGGCTGCAGCAGCAACACCTGACCCTGCTCCCCCCAAACCTGAATAAAATCGCTGGTTGGCTGGCGCAGAATGCCCACCTGTGGCACACCCAACACCATTGTTCGTTCACTGACCTCATACAGAACCGCAAAGCTATCCTGCCAGGTAATCAATGCCGGAGCCTGGAGCCGCCCCACGCTGGAGGCCGGAACGGTAACCAATTGGGCATTTAGCCCCATCAGTTCAGCAACGGCACCACAGGTCATTAAAGAAAGTGAGCCAACGCGATCGTGCTGATTGACCAGCACTTTACGAATCGTGTCGCGGCGAAACGGCATGGCCAGATGTTGCGCCAGCATTTGAAAACACGCCAATACCGCATCTACCTGTCCGTTGCCACGCACATACGGATATTGTTTGGCTTTCGTCTGGGTTCTATCGGATGGGAGTTCTCCGGCCGCCGGATACTCTGGAGCATAAGGAATCTGAGCATCTGGAATTTGGGTAGTGGGTGCGGCAGAAGCGGTGGTGGTGGGAGCCACAGCAGCCAACAACTCTGCCGGAACTCCAATTAGACGGATGGCACTAGCAAGCCTGCCACTGCCCTGGTCAAGATTGAAACGGCTGCCAATCGGCGTGTCGGGAGCGTAGCCACTGCTAACCAACCAAAGGAAATCATTTCCCAACGTTTGCAGAGAGTTATTGCCACGCCAATTCGCCACTGTCGAGTGTGACCAAACCTTGAGGGCAAACTGCTTCAGGTCTTCCGCACCTGAATTTTTCAACAGTAAGTCGCCATCTGCCCGTCGCTGCAAATCTGCGGCTAACAAGTCGTACACTTCCACTAACGATGGTTGATCTCGGAAGTAGGCGGCAAACCCTGGCTCTTGATCCATGAGTGCCAGAAAAGTTGCCGCTGGAATGGTGATACAAATGGCTTCGGTGGAAGCGATCGCGGTCTCACAGGCAACTCTGCGCACCAATCCTGCCCAACCCAAAATGGCTCCTGGCTCCAACCGCTGCAGCGTCACCGGCAATTGACTACCAGGATCCTGGCCCAGCAAACGCGCCTGCCCGTGGTACAACACCGACACCTGAGCGGGCATTTTTTCCTTGACCACAATTGGCTGCCCCATCCGATAGCGCAGCATTTGTGCGGCTTCCAAAAGGCTTGTCAGCGCATTAGGCGAGAGCTGATCAAACGGAACGACCTCTGCCAAAAATTCCTTTGTCGTGTCAGTGGTATAACTCATTTTCCGTGTTCTTCACCCTCTCGCTCTTACTCGTTTTAATCTGAAATGGCACCAATTACCAGATATGACACATATATTTTCAGGGGTTGGGAACTGGGATCCAGGGATCAACGTGACCATTAGCCTCATTCAGGGCTAACAAGGTCAGTGTTTTCGTAGAGATCAGCGATTTGGATTTGCAACTCAAAGACGTTAAACGATAGCGTGACCGTTGCATCATCGTATTCTGAAAAGAGCCACTGGTTAGCGGCAGTTTTGACGTAGTGCTCTACGTGAATGCTGTATTGATCGATCAGGAGATATTCACGGAAGCTGGCGATCGCGCGACAGGCTACAAACTTTTCACCGTGGTCATAATCTTGCGTTGACTTGGACAACACTTCGGCAATCAAACAAGGATTCATCACTGTGTCAGTCCGTCCCGCCTGCAATTCGAGCGGCTTTTCCACAACCATGACATCAGGATAGGTATAGAGATTGCGCTCTGGAATCCAAAGCCGCTGATCCGTGACAAATACACGGTAGGGTTGCCGTCTCAAAGAAACGTTCAATGTCCCACTGAGGTTCAAGGCTATTTGATTGTGATCGGGTGTACCACCAGTCATTAAAATAACTTCTCCATTGCGGTACTCGCTGCGGGTTTCAGACGCGAGTTCGAGTTCAAGATACTCTTCAGCGGTATAGGTACGGGGTTCTGAAGCTTGCATGACCATGACTGGCTAACTCCTAACGCTTCAAGGTGTTGTTGATGTGAGCGATCGCTCAACTTTCACAAAATCGCCTCTTTAGTAATGGCTCCAATCCTATCAATTAAGGAGTGGAAGTCAGGGCGGTGACTACATCATTAGACTTGACACTCCCACGGCTGAAGCGCGTGGGATTCTTGGTTCCTAGAGGTTACTTGCTCGTAGCAGGTTCTCACCAGCCAAAGTAGAGGCATCCTCTCCCCAAGCGTTGCACGGTTCAAGACCGTAGCTTCCGGTATGCCCTACCGTAGCCAATCCCCGACCGAGGATGTTTCTAGCGGCATTGTGGTCACGATTTAAGGCAGCCCCACACTGGCAAACATGCGTTCGGGTAGACAGCCCTTTCTTGACAATTGCACCACAGCTAGAGCATTCCTGGCTCGTATGGTGAGGTGGAACAGCAATGGTGATTTTGCCAAACACTTTGCCAAAATATTCCAGCCAGACTCGAAATTGATACCAGGATGCATCGTTAATTGATTTGGCAAGACAGTGATTACGCACCATGTTTTTGATTCTCAAGTCTTCGTAGGCTACCAAGTCGTTAGACCTGATTACGCACCTTGCCAACTTCACAGCATGGTCTTTACGTTGCCTACTTATCTTGAGATGGCGTTTCCCTAAAATCACTCTCGCCTTGCGACGATTGTTTGACCCTTTAACCTTTCTGCTAACCCCTCTTTGAGCTTGTTTAACCCGCTTCTCTGCTTTGCGAAGGAATCGTGGATTCTCCGTTCTGTGGTCGTTTTGGTCAACGTAGAAATCATTGAGTCCTACGTCTAACCCGATTGCCCAACCGGAAGGCTCAACCGACTCAGAGCGTTCAACCGAAACCGCAAACTGGACGTAGTACCCATCTGCACGCTTCACCAATCTAACCCGTTTAATCTGGTCAACCTGGTAGAAATGGAGGTCACGAGTTCCCTTTAGTTTTAGCCGCCCAATCTGCTTGCCATCAGTAAAGGTGATAGACTTCCGGTCTTCAGCAAGTTTCCATCCAGTGGTCTTGTACTCCACTGAACGAACATCTTTCTTGAATTGCGGAAACCCTTTCTTCCCAGGAATCTGCTTCTTGCAGTTCTCGTAAAACCGCGAGATTACGGCCCAGGCTCGTTCAGCCGATGATTGCCGAGCCATTGAGTTGAGTTCATTGGCAAAGGGAAACTCTTTAGCCAACACTGCACAATACTTGTTGAGGTCGTATTTGGACACACCTTGGTTATCCATCCAGTAACGCAAGCACTTGTTCTGGATGAACTTGGCAGTCCGCAACGCCTCATCAATAGCGCTGTACTGATTGGTTTTTCCGTAGGCTTTGAACTCAAGGATTAGCATATTTGTATTATAGCTTATGCCGCAATCTTTAGCATAAGACTCTGAGGCTTTGCAGCCTCGTGAGAACCCTCGCGACATCGTTCGACTGAGCGCTCACGCCGAAGTCCCACGACTAAAGCACGATGGGTTTTGCGGGTTCTCAGGCTCTCCCATCGCGATAAACTTCTTGAAATCCAGAATTTCAATCAGAACAACTTTTTTATAGTAAGACAGGGATGCGAGAGACCTCAATCGACCAACCCAACTGCTTCTCTTCCATCTTGTTAGCCTATCAGCACTTTGTATTTCTCTCAATTCTTGATTCAACCCCCTGAACGGTTACATCACATCATCAATCCGTTCCACTGAAATGATCACTTCCTGCAACTGATTCCACAACACATTCAGCCGTTGGAAGGGGTAAATCACATTACCCAGCAGCATGTTGATGGCAACGAGTTGTCCGATGGTGAGTTGGTTTTGAATCACCAGCCACGCTCCAAACCATAGCAATGCAGCCGTGGCGATCGCTTCAACCGTGGAACCAAATACTAAGAGTGCATTGCGAATGATCTGCCCAGAGAACGTTGCCTTGAGAGATTTGTGAAAAAGCTCCTCCCAATGCCAGCGCACGGTACGCTCGATCGCCATGGATTTAATCGTCCGAATTCCAGTGAACGCCTCAATCAGATAACTACTTTCACTGGCAATAGCACTAAAAATCTCACGGGAGACTTTCTGTAAGAAGGGCGTTGCAATCAGGGTGAGCAACACAAACGGCGGCACAATACACAACACTAACAGTGCTAACTTCCAGCTATACCAAAACATCAGTCCGACATAGACAAAAACCGTCAGCAGGTCGAGAAAAACTGATAACTATTGAACGACAATTAACTTGACCGACTAACGACAACTATCTTGTCCGGTCATTCCAAAAAAGAAACGGAGATCATCCTGGTCATAGAAGCAGAACAAATGATCTAAGAAAGAGGACACTGGCAGCGTCAATTAACGTCAATTAACAGAGCGCCAGTGTCCGGAAAACGAATTAATTATCAACCGGCTCAACTATACATGAAAGCCAGGGAAAGAGGCAGTACGCAAGAGACGGCGGCCGCCAAAGGTGGAATATCTGTGCGCAGCAGCAGACGGATTGAGAACACAGAACATCGACCGCAACGAGGGCGACCGCATGACTGGCGCACCCGACGTGACCCATTAGCCGAGGTGTGGGAAAGTGAGTTGGTGCCAATGCTCGAACGGCAACGCAACAGCAGTATCCAGGGAAATATGGGCGTTCAGTGTTGCGGACATTGCAACGACGAGTGCAACGGTGGCGAGCGACGGCTGGATCCGCGAAAGAGGTGATGTTTGAGCTAGAACATCGACCTGGGGAAATGGGCTTGTCAGACTTTACCCACTTCAAGCAGGTCGAGATCACCATCGGGGGCAAAGCGGTTGAGCATTTGCTGGACCACTATCGATTGGCATACAGCGGGTGGCAGTATGTGCAAGTGGTGCAAGGCGGAGAAAGTTTCATTGCGCGCTCTGAAGGGTTGCAGAATGCGCTGACCGCTTGCAAAGGAGTGCCTCAAGAACATCGCACCGACAGTTTGAGTGCGGCGTACCGGAACTTGGGCGGTCGCACCGCTGCTGACCTGACACAGATGTATGAGCGGTTGTGCCAGCACTACCATCTCAAACCCAGCCGCAACAATCGCGGCATTGCCCATGAAAATGGTTCGATTGAGTCACCGCATGGACACTTCAAAAACCGCTTGCACCAAGCTCTCCTGCTGCGGGAATCGGTTGACTTCCCATCGGTTGCTGCGTACCAGCAGTTTATTGAGCAAGTCGTCGAACGCCTCAATCAAACGTGCTGGGAACGGTTTGAGGTGGAGAAAGCGCACCTGAGCGCCTTGCCTGCTGACCGCTACCCGGACTATGAGGTGTTGACCGTCAAAGTCAGCACCCACAGCACCATCAACGTCCGCTGCATCACCTACACCGTACCGTCCCGCTTGAAAGGGGAAACACTGCCGATTCACCTACACCATGACCGTCTGCTCGGTTTTGTCGGCAGACCTCAAGTGATTGCACTCGGACGCGTTCATGTCCCGGGTAGCCATGCCATTCGACGCGCCCGTAGCGTCAATGATCGGCACGTCATCGATAGCCTCAGGCTCAAGCCACGTGCATTTTTGTCCTGCATCTGGCAACAAGACTTACTCCCGGACGACAATTACCGCCAATTATGGCAACAGATGCGCGCCCAACTCGATTCCTAGACCGCTGCTCGGTTGATGACCGAAGCGCTTTATATTGCCGCTAAACAAGATAAAGAACATGCCGTTGCGACCTACCTGGCAGAGCAGTTACAAGCAAAAACATTGACGCTCATTGGCTTACAACAACAGTTTCGATTCACAACCCAACTAGAAATCCCGATTCTCCAAACGCAACAACACTCACTCCAAGACTATGACCAACTCCTGTCTCCCCCTACCCCAGACGAGTGCCATCGAGTCTCAGTAGATCGCAAATTCATTCCAGAGCAGGCAGATAAACAGCAGTGATGACTGGAAAATGACGCTCAACCGCATGAGAGAGAAATTCCAGCATGGTTTTGAGGGTAAACAGTTCTCGATAAACGACTCGTCCGCCTCGCTGAGTGCGACTGACAAAGCACCAGAGCAAATACACCCAAAGATTGACCAGGATAAATGCCAACGCCACAAACAACAAACCTGTTACAGGATTTTTGCTGGAGGTACGGATGCGGCAGTGGTTCTTGATTCTATAGCTGGTTTCGATGCCAAAGCGGTCTTTGTAATGCGCATGGAGTTGGTGGAGTGCGACCGTAACTCGATGCACGACATAGAGAGTGGATTGGATGCCATGTTTACCCTTGAAGCCTTTGTGATAGGTGCAGACAACCCGCATTTGACAGTTGACCGAACCGTATTGAGGACTGGTCAGGGTGTACGTTGTGGCATAACTTGTGCGACCAACTAACAGTTGGCGGGTGCCTCCAGTTTTGCCGCGAATCACCGCTGGCATCAGGAAGGGGATATTCAGAGCCTTGAGCCAACGAATCACCGGCACACTGTAGAAGCCCCGGTCGAGATACAGCCGTTTGACCCGTACCCGCAGGGGGGAAAGCATCGCTAACAGAACCGTCACGTTTGCCACCAGCGTTTCCTGGCGATGCACCGCATGAATGCCTAAGGTGATTCGTTTGTTGCGACAGATGACATAAACGGTTGCATAGGCGAAAAAGGAGGTGGTTCCCGCTTTGGCTTGAGAACGATAGATATAGGGTGCTTCAGCATCAGTGGGAGTGCCATAGTAAGGAATCAGATGCAGGTCAATCGCGATTCGATGCTTGCCCTTGCAAATCTTGGGGGGGATTCGACTTTGCAATGCCCCATTGAGGCGTCGCTCCACCGTTGCCATGTCGTCTAACTTATCGAGGTGATAGCGAATCCCGTTACCACTGGGCACGCCTTCGAGCCGTTGGGATGTGTGTTCGATGCGATCGTTGCGACTGGCTGCCCGCAGGAGGATTGCAAACAGATCCCTCGGCGTATATCCTCCTTCCATCTCAATCGGTAGATGCTCTAACAGACAGTCAAGAGCTGTCTCTAACGTAGCTTCGTCGGTCAACGCAGGAGCAGGCGACAATGAAGTTGGGTAGGTTGTCATGGCTTGATTCATTACTTTTAGCCTGACCCTACCCCTTTCTTGGTCTATTTGCGATCTACTGAGACTGGCTTTTTGATACACACTGGGCATCAGGCATAAGAGGCTATACACTAGCCCTTGGGCGTGTTGAACGATGGTTTCCATAACCGTCTTCTGAGTTTTTATTACGCCCTTTCTTTCAGATTTTGGTTCCTTTGGCAACCCCTTGTTGAGACTGGTGCAAGATCTCAGTTAAGCTTTTAGCCTCTCTCAAAGAACTCGTTCATCTTCGGCGGTAACTTTTTCAGATAATAGACTTCTGGCAAAAATCAGTTTTTGCTGGCAAAAAGAGGTCGAATGAAACTGACGACTCGCGGACATTACAGCGTCAAAGCGCTACTGGATTTGAGTTTGCAACCAGGCTTTGGGCCAACCTCGGTAAGGGCGATCGCTCAACGCCAAGACCTCCCCGCGCCCTACCTGGAGAAGCTACTAATCGAGATGCGTCGAGCTGGATTGGTACAATCCGTTCGGGGTGCTCAGGGAGGATACCAACTGGCACGCCCACCTGCGCAAATTTCTCTCGGACAAATTCTGGAAGCGGTGGGTGAAAGCATTGAACCTCTGTCCAAACACGCGCCCGATGAGTCGCAAGCAGAAGACTGGGTGACCTTTACCCTTTGGAACCGCCTGCACCAAAAACTCAAAGAAGCCCTCTACAGCATTTCCCTGGAAGACCTTTACTATGATGCCCGCAGTTGGCAAGCTGCTCAGGGACAGGAGACGAGTTTTGTGGTGTGAATATTATCCAGGGCTGGTCTTGGGAGTGGCGGCTTTGTTGGACTATCTGATTGGTGATCCGTGGAGTTGGTGGCATCCAGTGCAGGGAATGGGATGGGTCATTTCTCGCTATACCCAGTTGGCGTTCAAATGGCTGAAGACGCCTTTGGCGTTGCGATGGGCTGGAGTTGGATTGGGTATAGGGCTAATTCTGGGCAGTGGTTGGGTTGGGTGGCTGACCGTGGCGATCGCCCACTCCATTCATCCGCTGGTGGGAGGTGCGATCGCCAGTGTCCTGCTGGCTAGCTGCTTTGCAGGCAGAAGTTTGCGGGATGCAGCAGAAGATGTGTTGCGTCCGTTGCAGGGTGGTAATTTAGCTGAGGCGCGATCGCGATTGAGCCGGTACGTAGGACGCGACACCGAAAATCTTTCGGAAGCAGAGATTTTGCGAGCAATACTGGAAACGGTGACTGAAAATGCTACAGATGGGATACTGGCTCCGCTGTTCTATGCGATTGTGGGGACAGCTATTCTGGGCGTTGAGGGCGTTTCTTTGGCCCTGGCCTACAAAGCGGCCAGCACACTGGATTCAATGGTGGGCTACCGGGAGGCTCCCTACATAGATTTGGGGTGGTTCAGCGCCAGGGTGGATGATGGATTGACATGGCTGCCTTGTCGATTGGTCGTGCTCACGCTGTCATTGCTATCGGGTAAACCACGCTATGTTTGGAAACTTTGTTTGCGTGATGCTCCCAAAGACCCCAGCCCTAATTCTGGTTGGAGCGAGTGTGTTTATGCCGCAACGTTGGGTGTGCAGGTGGGCGGAACAAATTGGTATCGAGGCATCGCCAAACACAAGCCGTTGCTGGGAGAGCCGTTGCATCCAATTACACCCAAGGATGTTGATCGGGCAACACGGCTAACTCGCTACTGTTGTCTGATTTGGCTAGCAGGGGCGATCGCTAGCTATGGTTTGGTTTAACGGCTTTGAGTTCATAGAATTGATCAAGGAGGTAAAGCAATGAAGTGGCGTGTTGTCCTGATCAATTTCGATGGTTGTTGCTGTATCGGATGCGGGCACCGGCCCATTGCAGCTTCTCTTGCAGTGTTTGGTAGTAAGAATAATTTTCGCGCAGGATGATGAACTGAGCTTGACAATTAGCCATGCGGATATCGACGCGCTGTCCCGGCCAGATAGAGGTTGCCAGCACACCATCCGTCCACAGCTTTGTTGTCAGGTCTCGATCTGCCAGCGGCCAAATGCTGACGACCGAACCGGGGGGAATCACGATCGAGCGGCTCGACAAGCTCAACGGACAAATCGGCGTAATTACGATCGCCTCCATACCGAAATGGACAATTGGCCCATTGGCGGCTACGGTGTAGCAGGTTGACCCGGTTGGCGTGGCGACCAGTAATCCATCTCCCTGGTACTGATCCACCACCTCACCGTCAATTTCCACCTCCAAAATTGACGTGATCATCCGGTCAGCGGAGGCTGGCTTAACACACATTTCGTTCAGGGCCAGGTAGCGATCGCTCATTGGTTCCAGGTTGGTGCGATTCCCTCAAACACGGTTGCCTGCAGCATCATCCGGCGTTGCACCGCATAGCGATCGTCCAGCAAGCGATCCCACACCTGCTCAGACTCTATAAATGTCTCCAACGGTTCTGTCAAAAATCCCAAATGCCCACCCGCATTCACTGCCAAAATGGGAATTCCATCGCTGGACAGATGCCGAGCGGCCGTTAGAGTTGCCCCGTCTCCGCCGAACACGATCGCGAGATCAATCGATTGCGTTGCCGATGCCAGGAAAACGGGATAAGGATTATCCTTTGATCCCGTCGGGCCCATCAGCACGTTGCAGTTCCGCTCTTCCAGTTGTCGGGCACACTGCTCTGCCCAGCGTTTGCTGATTGAGTCTCCTGCTTTGTGGGCAATAATGACTTGCTTCAGTTGCACACGTTTAGGACAATGAACAATTCAAAATGCAAAATTAAAAATGGGAAACCCTATTGGTAGCCATTTTTTAATTTTCAACTTTTAGTTTTTAATTAATTCTCATTACCTTAGTTAGGGGTTAGGGGTTGGTTGTTAGTTGTTAATCTACTAACAACCAACAACCTTCCTGACTTACCACTTGAGCAAATTAAATTGCTCCATGTCCACCGTGTCGCGGTTGCGGTAGATCGCCAGCACAATTGCCAGACCGATCGCTGCTTCTGCTGCCGCGATCGCAATCACAAACACCGTAAACACCTGCCCTTTAATGGTCTGTGGGTCTAGAAAATTAGAAAACGCCATCAAATTCAGGTTAACTGCATTCAACATCAGCTCAACCGACATTAGCACACGAACCGCATTTCGGCTGTTAATCAGACCGTAGATGCCAATGCAGAATAAAGCGGCAGCAAGAATGAGAAAGTACTGAAGTTGCATGGGAGTTTAATTTTCGATGAAATGGTTAGCTTGAACAAAGATGCCACCGGGAAGCGGGAGCAGATCAGGCATTGCGATCGCCTGGAGAACCTGTAATTGTTCGCTCTGGACTGCCTGGAGCCGTTGAAGCGAGTTCCCGTGGGCGCTCTGGTAACGTCAGCACAGGGGTTTGTTGCAAGCCAGCATCCAGGGGTTGTTCCGGCAAAAATTCGCGTCGTGCCAGAATCACCGCTCCAACCAGCGCCATCAGCAGCAACACGGAAGCTAGCTCAAACGGCAGCAGGAAATCGCTGAAGAAGTGCAGTCCAATCGCCACGATCGCGCCATTCCCAACAGCCGTAGTAGCTGAAATTGCCCACGGCGTCGTCAACACCATTGCACTCAGCAAGGCAAATAACCCCGTACAAACCACAGCCGTGGCGACTTTACGAATCCAGCCTCTTTGTATAGGTTCAAAGTCCTGGCGCTTATTCACCAGCATGATGGCAAACAGAATCAGCACATTCACTGCGCCCACATAGATAAGAACCTGAGCTGTTGCCACAAAATCCGCATTCAGGAGCAAATACAGTCCCGCTACACTGATGAACGTTCCCCCCAGCAAGAATGCCGAGTAAACCACATTAGACAACAGCACCACCCCCAGCGCTGCTCCAATCATCATCAACGAGAGCAACCCAAATGATACCGTTTGAACCCCTTGCGCTAAATCCACAATCTCCAGCTCCTTGTTTTGCAGGTATCAGCAAATTCTTGTCCGGGCAAGGCATCTGGCTAAAGATTACTGATGCTAATCAAAGACTTTCACCCAGATGCTTTACCCCTAGATTTTCACCCAGATGCTCTGCCCCTACTGATGGTTAACCGCTAATTGCTTTTTTCCTCTTGCTCTAGAATCTCCTCTGGGCGCAGACCTGCACGACGAGCACTGGCTGGCAGGTCATGAGGATCCATCACACCTTTGGGCAAGTAAGCAAGCTCACGCAGCGGGGTTACCATAGGATCACTAGTGACCTTATAGGGCAAACGACCCAACGCAACGTTATCGTAGTTCAGCTCGTGGCGATCGTAGGCCGCAAGCTCGTACTCTTCGGTCATCGAAAGGCAGTTCGTGGGGCAAAATTCAACACAGTTGCCGCAGAAAATACAAACTCCAAAGTCAATGCTGTAGTGCTTGAGTTGCTTCTTCTTGGTCGCTGTATTGAACTCCCAGTCCACAACCGGTAAATTAATCGGGCAAACCCGAACACATACCTCACAGGAAATGCACTTGTCAAATTCAAAGTGAATCCGTCCCCGGAACCGCTCTGAAGGAATCAGCTTCTCGTAGGGATATTGAACTGTGACCGGACGCCGTTGCATATGGTCAAAGGTCACAGACAATCCCTGCCCAATGTATCGTGCCGCCTGAACGGTCTCCTTAGCGTAATCACCAACTTGCTTAAGAAAATTCAGCATAACGATGTCTCTCGTTTGAGGTTTGGATTTCGGATTTTGACCGTTAGATTTCAGAACGAATCCAAAATCTAGAATCTAAAATCTAAAATCGCTTCAGCCACCAAAAGCAACCGGAAAAGCGATCTTCAAAGCGGCTGTCAGGAGTAAATTAACCAGTGAAACTGGTAGTAGAAACTTCCACCCTAAGTCTAGCAACTGGTCAATCCGAACCCGGGGCACCGTCCAGCGCAGCAAAACTGCCAGAAAGATCAGGAAATAAGCCTTCAGCAACGTCATTGTAATTCCTAAGGCCGCACCAAGATTTCTAACCAGGGAGTTGTTTCACTGACACCCAACCAGCTTGCAACAAGAGAAATCGGAATGGGAAGTTCCCACCCACCCAGATACAATACCGAAACCAGCAGTGCTGAGAGCACCAGATTGACATAGGAGCCAAGGTAGAACAGAGCAAACTTCATCCCAGAATATTCAGTTTGGTAACCAGCGACTAACTCTTCCTCTGCCTCTGGCAAGTCAAAGGGAATCCGCTCACATTCTGCAAGCGCGGCTACCCAAAAGATGAAAAAGCCCACTGGCTGACGCCAGATATTCCAACCCAAAACGCCATAACCCGACTGCTGATTAACGATGTCAATGGTACTGAGAGAGTTGGACATCATCACGATCGCCAACACAGACAGCGCCAGCGGAATCTCGTAACTAATCGACTGTGCGGCTGCCCGTAGCCCTCCCAACAGTGAATACTTATTGTTAGAGGCATAACCAGCCATCAGCAGTCCAATTGGCACAACACTCGATAGGGCAATCCAGAGAAATACCCCCATCCCGACATCAGTCACTACCAAATTTTGTCCAAAGGGAACAATCAAGTAGGACAGGAAAACCGGAATCACCACAATCACTGGGCCAAGCATGAACAGCAATGGATCAGCTTTTGCTGGCACCGTGTCTTCTTTGAAAATCAGCTTCAGACCGTCTGCCACAGGGGCCAGAACCCCCAGAGGACCAATGTATTCCGGTCCAATTCGTTGTTGGGCAGCCGCTGAGATTTTTCGCTCTAGCCAGACCGTGACCAAAACCCCCACGGTTGCCCCAATAATCATCATCAACATTGGCAGCGGCATCCAAATGGCCTTCGCTGCACCAGCAGGCAAACCCAAATCCATCAGGGATGTGATAAAAGTCTGCTGTAAATCAATTCCTTGATTCATGTTCTTTCCAGAGGACTCGCGTCTCTAGTATACACCTTAGTAAAAGTTCACACAGAGAAACCCCCAAACTTTTGGTTTGAGGGTTGGAGTTCCTGAAAATCGTCACTGTTAAGATAGTTGCAAGTCCTGCAGGGAACAGCAAGAGGGCTGTCACCCATCACTAGACGTCCTATGACCGAAAGAAAAATAGCGCTTACGCAGGTAGTGGGGCATAGGTAATAGGTAGAAAGTGTTCAACGTTCGTGAATTGAAACGTAGGGAATTGAGTGAGTCCCTGTGTAAATCTGGGTAGGACGGAAAATGCGGTTTTCAGCCAACTGTTCTTTCCAGTGCGCCAACCATCCGGCTGTCCGAGAAATCGCAAAGACGGGGGTGAATAAATCGGTTGGTATGCCTAGTTTTCGGTACACCAGACCTGAATAGAAATCCACGTTGGCGCAAATTCCCTTATGCCCCAATTTCTCGTTGACAACGTGCTCCATTTCCCTGGCAATGTCGTAGTACTTATCGTCTTCACCGTACTTCTCAAACAGTTGCTCTGCCAACTTCTGCAGAATTGTGGCACGAGGATCTTTAACTTTGTAGACGCGATGCCCAAAGCCCATAATTTTCTTTTTGTGTTCAACGCAATCTTCTACGTATGGGCGAACGTTTTCGACCGAGCCAATGTCTTCCAGCATCAGAATGACTTCTTCGTTGGCTCCACCGTGCAATGGTCCTGCCAACGTGCCCACTGCGGAAGCGACCACAGCATAGGGATCGGTCAGAGTAGACGCGGTGACCATTGCCGAAAAGGTTGATGCATTGATGGTATGTTCAGCATGAAGCGTCAGGCAAACATCGAAAACATGCGCCGCAAAGGGGTCTGGCTCAGTTTCGGTCAACATGTAAAGTAAATTCGCAGAGTAGTCTAGATCGTCACGAGGCTGAATGGGATCATTTCCTTTCCGCATTAACTGAAAGGCTGCTACGATCGTCGGGATTTTTGCAAGTAAGCGAACAACGGCTGCCCGAATGTAGGCGGGGTCATCTAAGGCACGGCGAGAGTAGAACAACCCCAAAGCAGCCGCACAGGCTTGCAAGGCGTCCATTGGATGCCCTCCCTCAGGAAAGCACTTCATCATGTCTCGAATGCGATATTTCAACCGTCGATGATGACGAATTTCGTGCTCAAAGCTGTCTAGTTCGTCCTTCGTCGGCAGTTCTCCCCAAATTAACAAGTAAGCCGTTTCAATAAAGGTGCTCTGCTCTGCTAATTCTTCAATCGGCATTCCTCGGTACTCCAAGACGCCCCGCTGTCCATCAACAAAGCTGATGCTTGATTGAGTTGCAGGAATGCCTTCTAACCCGGGACGGTATTCGCAGACTGTCATGGTTTTGATCACTCTCGAAGAATGTGAGTTCAAACTAACTTATTCAAAAATGATAAATCTGTATCCTCTTAATCCACTTATCTCTGTCTTATCACTATTGAGCCTATTCAGGAGGATTACAACGATCAGGATTTCGAGTGAGATGAACTACGCCGTTGTCCTTTTACATCTTTTAACAAGTCCTGTTTGGGGCATCTCTAGAGGTTTGTGACATCGAATTGCATATTTCACAACATTATTAGGAAAAAAATTGTCTCATACTGTGAAATATGGTTACTATTTAGCTAGAAAGGTTTCTCGCGTAAGGATTCTCATTGCCAGTATTTATAAGCCAGCGATCCCTGTCTAGATGCCAACACTTCGGCATAAGGGGATTGGATGGCTTTTTGTTGTATTAAGCTTAGGAGTTTTATGACCCAAAAACGCGTTCGTCGGCGATCGCAGGCAGGTTCGAGGTCAGATCATCGGTCTTCAAGGGCAAGGCGAGATGTTGCCAAACCCATTCAAGAACGTCGCAACCCTGAATGGACTGAGTTACGTAGCCAAGACGCTACTCGCTCTACCCCAACTGGTTTGACTGGCCTAATTGAGCAGGATGCTCCCTTAAAAACAGATAGTACGCTGGTGCTGATGTATGGTCCATTTCAAGCGGAGATGGTACCAAATAATGGACAGGGGGTTGCGTCATGGCTGCGGGAGTGCGTCCGTAAGCATGGTTTGCCCAGTTTGGTTCGGTTTGATCAGCGTCGTCGTGCCCAGGTCTTCCGTCGCGATCAATTTCAGCCCTGGCTAGAACCGCTGTTGAGTAAGAGTGCAAGTTAGTCATTTGTCATTTGTCATTCGTTATTTGTGAGCAAAGGCGAGAGGCAAAAGGCATGACTCGCGGTTCAGTGATTGTCTTGGTCGTGTTACTAATGACCACTAACTAATGACGATAACGTCATTTGCCGATGCAAAAGCGGCTGAAGATTTGATCGAGAACCGATTCAGTGACTGCTTCGCCCAGAACTTGTCCAAGCGAGTGGATTGCACTGCGCAAATCGATTGTCCAGAAGTCTAGTGGAAGCTGATTGGCGATCGCGATTTGCACCTGTTGCAATGCCAGTTTAGCGTGCGTCAATGCGGCTGCTTGTCGCTGGTTGATGGCTAAATCCAGGTTGGCAGCTTGGAGATTGCCAGCTTGAACTGTTTTCAGGATGGCGTCTTCCAGAGCATCAATGCCCTGGTTGAGGGCAGCGGCGGTTTGCACGATTTGAAGTGAGGAGATGGGGAAATTTTGAATTTTGAATTTTCCCTCTCTCCGTGTCTCCGTCTCCAGTAAGTCAATTTTGTTGATGACCAGGATGACGGGGCGATGTTTAACCTGGTCGTAAATTTCCTGATCGGCGTCGCTCCAGCCTGCGGTGGCGTCGATGGTGAGCAGAATCAGGTCGGCGGTTTGGGCGGCGGTGCGCGATCGCTCGACGCCGAGCTTTTCGACGCGATCGTTGGTTTCGCGGATCCGGCCGTATCGAGTACCTGGACGGGGATTCCACCCACGACGAGTTGAGATTCGACGACATCGCGGGTGGTGCCGGGAAGCTCGGTGACGATCGCGCGATCGCTGCGACTCCAGGCATTCAGGAGACTGGATTTGCCAACATTAGGACGCCCAACAATCGCCACGTTCAAACCCATGCGTAGTAGTTCGCCGCGATCGGTGGTTGCCAGGATTTGGGTGACTTCGTCTAACACCTGCTGCAGTTTGGCTTGAATATCGGCTTCATCAAGGGGGGGCAAGTCTTCTTCAAAGTCAATTCGGGCTTCGATTTCTGCCAGGATATCGATGCAAATAGTGCGGAGCTGCCGGATCGGGCTGGCGAGTTTGCCTCGCAGTCCGGCGAGGGCAAATTGAGCGGCTTGGGGCGATCGCGCACCCACTAAATCGGCAATACTTTCGGCCTGGGTTAAATCCAATCGCCCATTCAAAAAGGCCCGCAGGGTAAATTCTCCTGGGTGTGCCAGTCGTGCGCCTTGCTCAATGCAAAGCTGTAGCACCTGCTGCACAGCGATAATGCCACCGTGACAATGAAACTCGACGACATCCTCGCGAGTGTAGGAGCGGGGAGCCAGCATAATCAGCAGCAACGCTTCATCAATGACCTGCTTTGTTTTGGGATGATGCACATAGCCGTAGAGAATGCGGTGGCTCTGCCAGGGTTGGCGACCGGGTGGATGGAATAGAGCACGGGCGATCGCCATTGCTTGCGCTCCTGATACCCGCACAATCCCAACACTGCCTTGCTCTGGAACAATAGCTGTGGCGATGGCAGCGATCGTGGTACTGAGTTGGTTATTGGTCATTGGTTAAGCCGAGGGGACAATTCTTAAGAAAATACAAATACATTGAGAAAAGCTTGGAAGTTTGTTACATTGCTTAACAGCGGGATTTCTATCTTGCTTGTCTTTGGCTTTTCTGTGGATAGTAGGCATCATGTCTCAGCCGTGCGCTCCCTTACAAGTTGATTTACAGTCGTTCCAGCAGTTGCACTCTGAGAATGCTGAGCTTCAACGGTATTTGGATGCTCAGAAGAAGGTGATCGCGTCATTGGAGCGTCGAGTTGGGCGATCGCTAGAATCCCTGGGTGTTCACATGAATCGCCTGCCAGCAGCACTTCACACTTCTTCGGAGTGGCAGGGCTGTCTGAGTTCTGTCCAGAGCGAAGTTGATTCACTCTGCGATCTGCTGTCGGATGCCATGCTCTTACAAAAATTAGAGGCAGGCAAAGTTGACGTTCATCTGGAGTCGATCCCGCTTGAGCCAATTTTGATCGCTGCAAGTCGTCATCTACTGGACTCGAAAAGTACTCGCCCGACTCGGCTGATCTGTGAATTTGACACTCTGGCATCGTTGCCACCTATTCTCGCAGATCATGAATTAACCGAGGCCGTTCTTACCGATCTGATTGCCAGAAGCTTGAAATACTCGGATGCTGACCTGCCAGTGGTGGTAGGGATTAATCAGGTTGATGAGTTTGTTCATATTTACGTCACCGCTCAGCGGTTTGCACCGGCTGCGATCGCAACTTTGCTACTGAAATGATTCTCTGCTGCCGCCGAATTGAGGTGCAGCACGGCAGAGTGGCCTGCCACCATCGCTCAGATGGGTTACAGACTGTGACAATTGCTCTCAGGATTGCATCCTAAGGTTCCCGACTTCTTGGTAAGTCCTTCTCCCTCCATTCAGACTGATCAAGAAGTCGGGGATCTAGCCTAAGGCTAGATTCAGTGTCGCGACTCCAATCGTACTCTCAACGCTGATCTTGCCGCCATGCAGATCGGTCGCTTTTTTGACGATCGCCAAACCCATGCCAGTGCCATGAATCGTGCCAACGTTTTTACCGCGATGGAACGGTTCAAACAGTTTTGCTTGATCGTCTGGAAAGATGCCAATGCCGCTATCTTGAATGTGAAAGATAACCTGGTCATCCTGGCAAGTCAGCTCAAAGTGAACCATGCCACCTTGAGGAGAATATTTAATCGCATTGGAAAGCAGATTATTGAGAATTTGTCTGAGTAGCTTCTCATCCATACAAACGCTTGAGCAATCGCCCTAGTTGACGAAATTGAGAGTGTACTCATGACCAATTGTCAGCCGCAGGGTTTCGATTAGATCACGACAAAACTGTTCCATATTAAGGGTCCGCGATATTCATGGGCAACGGTATTGATAATGTCTCTTTCAGCAATTCGTTGTCTGGTTCAAGCTGTTGCTGAGTCCGCTCCCAAAGCAGTTGGAACTGGTCTTGGGCGGCTTGAATATATCGAATTAAATCTTTTTGACTATGGCTAGCGTCCTGTTTACCCATTGCACTAATTCAAATAGCTTTTGACCGAAAGATCTTGTGTTTGGACGGGTAGTCGGTAGGGGGTAATTGGCTGAATATCCGCTCAATTCTTTATCTAAACCTTGTTCACGTCCAGACTGGAGTTTTTCTTAAGGGAAAGCTACAGATTCTGAGCTTGGATGTGGTTTAGCGTAAGAGCGATGGTGCAGAGGCGTGATGGAATGGGTCAGTTTTAACGATAGGTTCAAAGGCCAATGAATCGAGAAGAATTGAATCTAGCTCTAGCTTACAAACTCCCATTCAACAAAAAAGCCCTTCAAAATCGCATCTATCTACCCGCAGACTTTAACCCCTGCTCATCGGTTTTGGGCTTGTTAAAAGATAACTTGCAACGAAAGTCAATGCTCTTCTCAGCAACTCTTTCCAGGTCGCTCACACGCGCCAATGCTCACCCAACTGCTTGAACCGTCTGCCCACCACTCCTTTTTCCAGATCGGAGCATTGTGTTTAAGGATGTCGATCGCGTGCTGACACGCTGCAAACGCTTCCGTTCGGTGCGGACAACCGATGGCAACCAGCACACTAATCTCGCCAACCTGCAATCGGCCGGTGCGATGGTGAATGACAACGTGAGTAACTTCCTTCCAAATGGTGCGAATTTCTGTGGCGATGTGCTGAAATATTTGCAGCGCCATTGGCTCATACGCTTGATATTCCAAAGCCACCACGGATTTGCCGTCAGTGGCGTTTCGCACCATACCGCTCATGACCACCAAGGCTCCATTTGCGGGATCATCGGCAAGCCCATAGACCTCTTCCAGCGACAGTGGCGCAAATCGGATAGCAAAACTGTCTCTCGGATCAAGGCCCCGGTTTGGGGTTGGAGTGGAGGTCGCCAGGGTTGCGATCGCGTCGGTCATAGCAAGATTCGTCACGAATGTTTCTGTAGTCTTGTACCGTGTAACCTAGAACCTATCCTTACACGAAAAGACAACCGACAGGAGGCAACGTATGTTTGGACTGGGATGGCCTGAAGTGATTATTATAACGATCGTGGCGATTCTCGTTTTTGGACCCAAAAAAATACCCGAATTGGGTAGCACAATCGGCAAGACCTTACGGGGTTTCAAAGAGGAAATTAGTAAACCCGATGAAGAATCGACAGACCTGGATGAGCGCGATCGCGATTAAGGTTTTGATTGAAGATTGAAGATTGAAGATTGCAAGTTGAAATCTCCCCCCCTCTTCCTGCTGCTCCCTAACGCATCGCCGTCGAGATCCCATGCCTCACCTGCATCGAACGACCTCTGACTGCCAGTAGTGTACCGCCGACAATCAACATGCCAAGCAGTAAATTGGCGACTCGGATCTTTCTGTCTCCTTCATTGGCAAAAAAGAATTCCAGCATCAGAGACGGCAGAACCGTTCCACCGCCTAGCAAAGCGAGATACACGGGCAGGTAGCGCCTGAGCCGATTTGCAATCAACCCAATCAAGAATCCAAGCGGCACCAGAATCAGCGCGTAGAGTATGATTTGATACCGATTAGGAGTGAGATCAGCAATGAATAAGTGCTCTGAGTTGTCAATGTAGACTCGCAGCACAAAACCAGAATAGGTAATCACGAAACGGTGAATAGCGGTATCTGGAAAGGCATTCGCAACAATTTGCTGATAGATACGCTGATCAGTTTTCCGCCTGGACGTTTGCAGCCAGAGGCTGAGGTTGGATTGGGTCTGAGCCAACGTTAGATTGCTGAGACCAGATTCACTCGGAGAGATGGAAATAATGCGTTCAAAGGTACGAGTAGGTGTCGTGGTATTTGTGGTGGCGATCGCAGCGCTGAGGGTAAACTGCGAGGTTTTTTGGATGCGCTCGTTGATTAGCGTGACGGGTTCAGGGGTGACTAACCACCGTTCAGCGGACAGGGAAGCGCCTACCTTAGAAGTAGCTGCCGGAGGAGTTCCCTGCCAGGATAAACTGGGAGACTGACCTGTCTGGTCCCGAGTTCCATTTTCACCGGTTAATGAATAGGCGGCTAGCCGCGAGTTATTGCCCTGGATAAACGAATTTGGATTCGCAAAAAACCGTTTAGCCTCTGATTTGGACAAGGCGCGATCGCTCATCACTAAATCAGAGATGGAGCCTTCCCAGGGCAGGTTTTTCGCACTTGCATACCAGATATTTCCGGTGACGCCATTATTGCCCAGAGAAAGCGGTGAGTTGACATCCCAACTACTCAGGCTAGAGCCTTGCCAGAAGACAACGAGTAGGGAAGCCAGAACCGCATAGCCAATTAACCCAATCATCAACTGTTTCAGTGAAAATCTGGCAATCAGGTGTTGGAGTTTCTGGGCGATCGCTCCCATAAAGCCATAAACAACGGCTCCTCCAAATTGAAAAATTCCGTAACCAACACCGCCCCCTAATGTGTTAGAGACTACATCAAACGGAGTCGGCTTTCTACCCGACAGAAAAATCTGCAAAACTTCAACCGTAAATGACAGTCCAGCACAAATTAACAGGACTGCTATTAGTTTGAAGAGGATTGGTCGCTGACGCTTCACCAATAAACTGGCAAGTCCGAAACCCAGTGGCGTAAACAGGACAATGTTTGCCAAAATATCGACCTTTGAGGTTCCCCGTTTAAGACCAGCCAATATCTCTTGAATCAACAAACCATCTTCAAAACTAGGCTTGAAGGGATAGAGCGTTGAAACAACAACGAGAACAATGCCTAACAGAATGATTTTGGGTGCCCATTGGGTTGCCAATTCATCTATAGCCATTGGGTTATTGTTGTTGTTGTTGTTCGATGAGCCAGTACTCACTCTGGAATCGTTCATCTTGCACCTTAAGGATGGTGGAAAAAAATCGTGTCTTGACTCAGGGGACAAAACTGGACATGAGACCTTCCGAGAACAGGGACCCCTAACCATGATAGTGAGCTGGGATTATAGATCGCCATCAAAGAATACTTCTTTTATCCAGGATTCACCGCTTGACTGAACAGTTAAGGCGATTTCTACAAGAAAAAGTACCCAGTGATTTGTAGTGTGGGCATTGCCCACACTACTGAACGTTCAATTCCAATCGGCTCAAGAAATGTTGGGTGATGGCGATCGGTTGATCAGCCTGCATGATGGCGCGCACAACGGCAACCCGGCTTGCTCCAGCCGTTAAGACTTCTTGTAGGTTCGTGGTGTCAATGCCGCCGATCGCGAACCAGGGAATCGTGGCGTGCTCAACTGCATAGCGCACATACTCCAGTCCAGCAGCGGCTCTGCCAGCCTTGGTCGGGGTTGCATACACGGGGCCGACACCGATGTAGTCGGCTCCGTCTTGAATAGCTTTCTCCATCTCGTCGGGATTTTTGGTGGAACGTCCAATCAAGCGTTGAGCACCCAGTAACTGTCGAGCCAGGGCGATCGGCAAATCCTGCTGTCCCAGGTGAACTCCATCGGCTCCGACGGTCAGCGCTATATCAACCCGGTCATTGATGATAAACAGGGCACCGTAGTGATGGCAGAGTTGACAGAGTTTGTGTGCTGTTTCGAGCCGGATCTGATCGTCTGCATCTTTGTCTCGGTATTGCACCAGGGTCAAGCCGCCCTGCAAGGCGGCTTCAACGGTCACAAACAGCGTCTCGGAGGGTGACGTGACGAGATACAGTCGTGCCTGTTGCAGTTTCTGCTGCTGCTGGTAGTGAATTAATTGGCTTTCTAGCGTGTAAACCCGGTAGCGCAGTTGTTTGCAGGCAGTGCCCATCTCTGGACGGTAGACTTTGCCGTATTCTTCCAACACGCGCAGGGCTTCCTGAACCCGACATAGATTTGCCTGAAGGACTTGCTGGACGTGCGATCGCTGCTCCTCACTGGCGTGGGTCAACTCAGTGCCCGGATCACCAGGAGTATCTCTGGCAGCCCGCAGATCGGGCGTATGCCAACATGCCAGTTCCTGCCGCAATGCTTTGCATTCTGCGGTTAGCGACGCATCATCCAATCCAAACCGACACCATTCTTCAATGATTCGCAACCCTTCCCGGGCCCGATCTAGGTTGGCATCCAAAATCCGGCACAGTGCCAGGTAAACAACGCGATCGCGGCTGATCATTTCGCTCATTTAAGCATCCCTACGACATCAATTTCATGCTGCAAACTTGAGCACATGAAGTACATTGAAACCGACGTTTTTGTGATCTCGATTGCGTAAGTGCTATTCGAGTTCAATTCATATCAATCCTTATACCCTTTAGCCTTTACGCAAGATGACAGGATTAAGAGTAGCAATTTCGCTGTCGCTTGGATTGTTGAGTGGCGTTAGCGCGATCCTTTTAGAGGACGGCTGTGCTAAGGCCCAAACGGATCCAGCTACCCAATTAGCATCCGTGGTTCAGAGCGCAGGCAATCAAGTCGCCGCGTCAGTCCTGTACGTTGATCCGATTCATGGAAACAACGGTACGGCCGATGGCAGCGATCGCGCCCCTTTCAAGACGATTACTCACGCGCTGCAGGTTGCTCAACCGAATACCGTCATCTTGCTGGCATCAGGCACCTATAGTGCCGAAACTGGAGAGAGCTTTCCGATCGCCCTGCAACCCCGCATCACGATTAAAGGCAATGCTGAACTCGTGGAGAGGAGGTGATTATTCGCGGTGGGGGTGCCTTTGCCAGTCCAATCCTGGCGCAAAAAAGCATCACCATTCTGGGTGGAGCCAATCAGACAACGCTGACAGGTGTGACCATTACCAACCCAGATCCCAATGGTTACGGCATCCAGATTGAGTCCAGTAGTCCAACGATTACCGACAGCACCTTCACCAATAATGGTCGAGGCGGCATCGTCGTCGTTGGCAAAAGTGCGCCGTTGATTCGCAACAACTTTTTTTCTAAAAATGGTGCCGATGGAATCAGCATCCACCATACCTCCCGTCCAACCATTCAGGAGAATATTTTTGAGCAGACTGGATCTGCAATCGCGATCCGCCAAAGTGCGGCACCGCTGATTATCGGTAATCGAATCACTCAAAACAAAACTGGAATTGTCGTTCAGGACAGTGCTCAGCCGAAGCTGCGCAAGAATTCAGTAGAGAGCAATGAGCAAGATGGATTGGTAGCGATCGCGGCAGCGCGTCCCGATTTGGGAACCGCATCCGACCCTGGCGGCAATTTCTTTCGCAACAACGGACAGTACGACATTAATGCTGAAAAGACCAATCAGGTGATTACTGCCTTGGGAAATGAACTGGTCAAAACGGTTGGTCAGCTAAACATTCGCGAGACAGACGTTACGGCTACTCAACCCAGCCCCAGTTCAAAGTCTACTGCAAAGCCAGTCCCAGCTGCGATCGCGATCGCTCCACCAACCGTTGCTCCTGAGCCACTTCCCAGGCGTGCTCAAACCACAAAGCCGCCTTCAGTATCTGTGGCGATTACTCCACGGTTCAGCCCTGAACCCCCGCTTCCCGATCGCACTCAAAACGTGCCCTCTGCTCCACCAAAACCTGCTGCCATCGCAGCCCAAACCTCAATTCCGTTTGGAACACAACTGTCGCCGCTGTCTCCGAGTCAGGAAAAAGCGTCAGGTAAGCCCATTCTGCTACCTCTTCCAAAACAAATATCGCAGGCAACAGCTCCAGCACCATTAACAGATCAAAAACCTGCTGCAAGACAACCGGACACACCAAAACAGAACATTACAACCGTTCCGATTAGACCAGTAGACAGAAATTCAGCCATCCCATTTCCCACCCCTGCTGCGTTGTCGAGCAATCCGCCTAACTTACAGAAAACTCCGCGGCCAATTCAGATTGTGCGCATGGCAGTTCCCTCTCAACGCCCGTCGCCTACTGTAGCAGTGACTCCGTCCGTCGCCACTCCCACACCAAAACTTATAGCACCAAAACCCATAACACCCGCGATCGCCGACATAACCCGGCCAACACCGAGGGAAATCGTACCTCCACCCCGGCCAGTCCTCTCTCTGGTCTACGTCAGTCCTACGCCGACCCCGAAAATTAGCCCCTCAATATCAACCCCCAAGCCAAGCCCGTCAGCGCCCGCGATCGCCATCCCAGTTCCGCCTCCAGAGTCAGGAGTGGTTCCGCCACCGATACAGAGAACGCCGCCCGCATTAGCCGTTGCTCCACTCATCAGACAAGGTAACCCACGGTCGTCCTCTGGTGCCGACTTACTCCCGGTGCCCAGTTCCAATATTCCGGTCGGTAATATTGGCGACATGCCGAGCGTCTACGTGTCTCGTAGCCCCTCATCGCGTCAAACTGGATTTGATCCACCATCCCCACCCAGCCAGGTCGGAGTCACTCTTGCCCGCTATCGAGTCATGGTGGAGGCGGGGGACGACAGCCAGCAGGAACAGGTGCGATCGCTGATCCCAGATGCATTTCCCGTTGCCTACAACGGGCGAACCGTGATGCAAGTTGGCGCGTTTAGCGATCGCGCCAAAGCTAACCAACTTGTTGAACTGTTAGCCAACCAGGGACTTCAAGTCAGCATCGAATCCCTGGAGTAGACTTGTAACCCGTTGATGGTAGTGTTTCAGACATGCGGTTAACCGTCTGTAGGGACGTTATATATAACGTCCCTACAGATGAAAACACCATTTTGGGGCCACGTCCCCGTCAAACTTTCGTAAAGTGGTTTGCGGCGTTTAGAACAGCTGCACCCTGAACGTACTCCTCTAGCTGAATGGGAATGGGTTTCACTTTCCAAATGTCGTTGCAGTAGTCGCGGATTGAGCGATCTGAGGAGAACTTGCCCATCCGTGCCGTATTCAGAATCGACATGCGTGTCCAATGATCCTGGTCACGGTAGGCGGCGCTCACCTTTTCCTGGCATTCTACGTAGGAGCGATAGTCGGCAAACAGCATGTACTGATCCTGGTGCATCAGGTTGTCGATTAGGGGCTTGAACAGTTCGGTGTTGCCGTGGGAGAAGAAACCGGAGGCGATGCGATCGATCACCAGTTTGAGTTCGGGATCGCTGTTGTAATAGTCTGCCGGATTGTAGCCAGCCGCTTTCTTCGCAACCACCTCTTCGTCCGTGAGTCCAAACAGGAAGAAGTTTTCGGCTCCAACTTCGTCGCGAATTTCGACGTTGGCTCCGTCCAGCGTGCCGATGGTGAGTGCTCCATTCATGGCGAATTTCATGTTGCCGGTTCCAGAGGCTTCCTTACCAGCGGTAGAAATTTGTTCAGACAGATCGGCGGCGGGATAAACACGCTGGGCAAACTTGACGTTGTAGTCTTTCATGAACAAGACTTTGAGCTGTCCGCGCACATCGGGATCACGGTTTACCACATCGGCGATCGAGTTAATTAGCTTAATCACCAACTTGGCCATGTAGTAACCGGGGGCTGCCTTGCCACCAAACAGGAAGGTGCGCGGCGTCATGTCGAGATTGGGATTCGCCTTGATCCGGTTATACAGGGTGATGATGTGTAGCGCATTCAGGTGCTGGCGCTTGTACTCGTGAATTCGTTTGGATTGAATGTCAAACAGCGAGGTGGGATCGATGTCGATGTCGTACATGCCCTTGATGTAGGTTGCCAGGTCTTGCTTAATCGCCTGCTTAATTTGGCGGAACTCGGTGCGGAAGCCAGCATCGTCTACATAGGCTTCTAGTTTGTGGAGTTCGTCCAGATTTTTGATCCAGTTATCCCCAACTCTGTCGCAGATCAGGTGGCACAGCCTGGGATTGCTCAATACCATGAAGCGACGCGGGGTGACACCGTTGGTTTTGTTGTTGAACTTCTCCGGATACATTTCGTAGAAGTCGTGGAGGACGGTTTGCTTCATCAGTTCGGTGTGTAGAGCGGCCACACCGTTGATTGAAAAACTCCCCACACAGGCTAGATTCGCCATGCGGATGTAGCGTTCGCTGCTTTCGTCAATCAACGACATCCGCCCCAAGCGAGCCAGATCATCGGGATATTTGATCCGCACATCGTCCAGGAAACGCGTGTTGATTTCAAAGATGATTTCTAGATGACGGGGCAGGAGTCTACCAAAGAGATCGATCGGCCAACGCTCCAGTGCTTCTGGCAGCAGGGTGTGGTTGGTGTAGGCGAAGGTATGGGTGGTAATATTCCACGCTTTGTCCCATTCCATCCCGTGCTCATCCATCAGGAGTCGCATCAGTTCGGCAACAGAGATTGACGGATGGGTATCGTTGAGCTGAATCGTAAACTTCTCGTGGAACTGCTCCACGGGTACATTCTGCCGTTCCAGGATGCGAATCATGTCTTGCAAGGAGCAGGATACGAAGAAAAACTGTTGCTCCAAGCGCAGGATTTTGCCCTGAGTCATATTGTCGTTGGGATACAACACCTTGGAAATCGTCTCCGATTCCATTTTTTGTACACGGCACCGGAGTAATCGCCTGCGTTGAATGCCTCGAAGTCAAAGGATTCGGGTGCTTCGGAGGCCCATAGTCTCAGTGTATTACAGGTGTTGACTTTGTAGCCCAGGATGGGGGTGTCGTAGGGAATGCCTTTGACAAGCTTACCGGGAACCCAGCGGACTCGATGGTGACCATGTTCGTCGGTAAATGTTTCGGTGTGCCCGCCAAATTTGACTTCTACTTCCCACTCTGGGCGGCAACTTCCCAGGGATTGCCGTAGCGCAGCCATTTATCCGTAATTTCGACCTGCCAACCATCGTGAATGTCCTGGTCAAAGATGCC
>JAAUSG010000243.1 GCA_012034055.1 Leptolyngbyaceae cyanobacterium RU_5_1
TGTTCCGCGTGCTTGCCAAATCGACACAGCGCCGACAACGGCAGCAACGAGGCCACCTTCTGCTCCGCAAACCGGAACTTCGCCGCGACCTTCTTTACCTCCACCTGATCCACAGGCAACACAATCTTGGTCGCCGCATTCCCCAGCACATCTGCCGATAAATGTCGCTCGCTCTGAGAGGCCAGAACCAGATTCAGCCCATACTTGCGTCCATCCGCAATGATCCGATCCAGCGCCGGAGACTTCGCCATCTCCTTCGCCTCATCGATGAACAGATAGGTTCTGGGGATTTTGCTTTCAACCTCACCCTGAAGCCGATGGGTATCCATCAAGTATTTCGCTAGAGACTCAGCCGCGATCGCCCCTAATTCCGGCGGCAACTTACACAAATCAACCCGCACCAACCGATGTTCTAACAGGAATGCCGGACGATTGAAAATCCCGTAGGCAAACGTGGCATTGAGTTTTAGTTTGAGCTTGGCGCTATCCTTGCACCCTTCCTTCACCCGATGTTCAATCTCAGCCTGAAGATCGGCAAAGTTGGGCGGTTCTTTTGTCCAAGTGCTCTCGTCACTCTGGACAATGCCCTTGAGTCTGTAGCAGTTCCCCAACACTTCCAGCAACAAGCCTTCCTGGACAGGTCCCATCTGCAACGCTTTCTTGAGTGTGGCGGCAACGGCGATCGCCTGAAGATTCGGCCCTCCACCCTCTGGATCCAGATTGATATACAGCGGGTTCACCCCATAGGGACTGCTCATATGCAATGGATAGCAAACTTCGCCCTGAAGGTTCTGGTCTCCGTGAAAATCGATGATGACCAACTGCATTGCTGGGTAGGTTTTGTGGAGTTCGTAGGCGATCGCCTTGAGTGTCTGCGTCTTCCCGGATCCACTGGAACCAATTGCCACAACATGACCATTGGGCAATCGTTCTGGAGTCCAGTACACACTTTGCCCCAGCAGAATTCCGTGACTTGCAGAGTCATCTTCAACCTGCACTTTTTCACCAGGCTTCAGAACCGCAACGGGCAGAGGCTTTTCTTTACGACTGAACATGGATTGACCTCACAATCAAACTGCCGCTAGCAGAGTAATCCCCCAGAATCCGAATAACTTCAGCAGGGCTGGCGGCTTCTAGATGAACGCTGGCAATACCGCTTCCTGGCTGCACCCGAATGGAATTGAAGCGATCTGGGTAGTTGGGCGGTACCAGATCCTCGGCATCCTCAACGGTCAGCAGCCCTGAAAGGTAAACACGGTCTGACTGCGGAATTTGTGAGAGTGCTTCTGCGATCGCCTCATCCTCCAACCGAATTTCTCGAACCGACGGTTTCACATTGCCCTGTCGTTGAACCTGCACCTGAGTAATCTGAATCTGAGATTCCTGAGTCTCTCCAGCCCGATAGAGCCTGCCCTGACTGTCTTTCACGAGCAAATCGGTTTGAGTTAGGGGTTGTACCACTTCAAATTGACCTTGAACCGCCTGCTGAGTCAGCGTATTGCGACCTTTGATCTGAGCCATCAGCAAATATTGGTTTTGTTCTGCTGCAACAATCTCAACTGCTCCGCTGGAGAGTCCCAATGTCTGGTTGAAGGCTTTGAGGATGCCGCCACTGGTATTCAGGTTGATGATGGCGATCGCCGCACAACCAACACTACTAACAGAAAATACTCCGCAGAACTGCCCGTACTCAGCCTGAGTCGAGGATTGCCTGGAGTCACCAACCTTCCCGGATGCGGGAAAAATGCACAAACCCCTTGCTTCGTAAAATTGTCGGCATACCAGCCCAGAAAATAGCCCAGATTCAGCGCTATCCAGAGCGGCTGGTTCCAGAAGGAGATTGGAAAGGTCGCAACCGTCAAACCCAAGGAAAACAAAAAGCTGTGGGTCAAAGTCCGATGGGAATACCGCTTCTCAATCCATCTAGCAATCAGCGTCAACGGGGGTAAGCGACCGATCCAGCTTTTGCTGGTGTCCAGGTCTGGGAACTGGGAGGCGATCGCTGCCGTACCCAGCAACACCGGATCGGCAGTCCCCATCGCCAAGGACGTGAGCATCACACTGAAAACGGCCTGGGTTGAGTTCATCATTGTCCCAACCTCCCAGACTTGCGCGGCAGGCTGTAAAGAATCAAGCGGAAGATGCCTACAGCCACCGCCAGAATCCCGCCAAACAGATAAAGGCTGGTACTGTTTAGCCCCAACCCGATGAAACGCAGAATGGTGAACGTCATCAGTCCGGCAATCAGTAACGGGGTGCCGTCAATCCATTGGCGATGGTCGGGGCTGGGGTCATCTAGACCCAAATATTCTTCTCGAATCACTCTCGCTGCCAGCATGGGATTCCCGCCTGCCCGTTGTTGCAGATGAGCCAATTGAGCGGTGGATAGCTCTAGTTCCAGTTCAGCAGCGGCTTCTTTCATGATTTGACGAATGGTGCGATCGCCCAGTGGTTCCAGCTCAATCCGGGGCAACTTCAGGAAAATATCTCGTGCTGGGGGATGGGTGGCCAGCAACAGCAACGGCTGACCCAGTTCATGGAGTCGCTCCAGCCAGCAGCGCACCTGCACCTGAAGCCGATGGGCATCGTCGCAAATCAGGAATGCCAGGTTGTCTTGGAGATAGTCTGCGATCGCCTGCATTAGTTGCATTGCAGTCAATGGTTTTCCTTCTAGAGATTCTGCATCTACGCCCAGTTGAAGGGCGATCGCCATCACCATTTGTTTAGCGGTTGAGGGTTTGACGGTCACGATGGTAAATCCCAGTAGTTCAAGTTCTTCAGCGACAAACTCGCTCAACGCGGTTTTACCGCCGCCTGCCTCGCCGACAATTAGCAGACTGGAATTGGCCTGAAGCGCTGCGACGATTCGACGTTTTTCTGTGCTTCTATAGCAGGCGGTTGAAACGGTACTACTACTCAAAGTTTTCCGTGAGCCATCAGTGCCAACGGCGTAACGATAGACCCTCTGGGAACCATCCTTCAGGGTGCGAGTGTGTTGTTCAAAGCGCGTCATTTCAGCTCAACGTATCGACGTTCCTTGATAAATCGAGCGATCGCCCGTTTAGAGCACCCCATCCCAGTTCGGTATCGCACCTGTTCAATTAGTTGCTTGTATGTGTGAAACCCCAACACCCAAGCCTGCATCAGAACTTGATTCACCCGTTCCGTCCTCTGATACCAAGGCTTATGTTGGGTGGGCGGTGCCAATGCTTTAGAGGAACTGGACATGAGGAGTGTGTTGGGGTCATCCTCCACAGCCTGGGGTAAAAGTCGATTTTCCCTGAAGCCCGCCAGAACATAGAGGATGGGGGAAATCACCAGAGGTCTAACCACACCCCAAAGATTGCGGGCTGCGGTCAGGTCAACCTTGACCGGGCTGTAGGTCTGAAAATTTCGACGAGCTTGTCGAAATTTGGCAATCCCACCCCGATAAAGCTCGCCCAATGTGAGATGTTTCCAGCTTTTTGTTTCCATCGATCGCTGTACCAGAACGCAATGAAAGCATTGCTAAACCCCAAATCTCTAAAATGGCAAGGGTCACGCTGAAGTTTGAAACGAGGTGCATCGAGCTGGTAATGAATAGCGCCTTTCACCGCGATCCCCAATTCGAGACAAAATCAACCCCTCAACACAAAGATTGCGGGTCTGGTCTCGAACCTGGTCATAGGTCAAGTGGGTTGACTGAATCAGTTGTTCGCGGCTCTGGTCGGGTTGGTGTTGCAGAGCTGCCAAAATGTGATCGCGAGCCAGTTGGCCATTGCGTAAACGAGTGCTGCGCTGATTAGGATTAAGCAACATTTTGAGGCTGTGAGGTAGAGTCGTACCAATTTCTAAACCCCAAGAACATAGGCGTCAACCGTTCTTAAGCGATAAAGTCAAACCCGTAGAAAGTTATGCCTTGAAAACCAGCAAAAACAGTCATGTTGCTTTCTCAGAAATCTTAAGTTCAGAAGGATTAATATCCTTTATCGTCCCTATGACATAGGTCAGTCCAGCATCCTGCCAAGGAATAAAACTGGATATCTGAAGCTGAAGCCGATCTAAACTAGCGCCAAAAATCCCACTCGAATTTGCTGTTGAGGGATATCCCTTTCCATCCGCATCAGGAGCGAAGCCGCCGATCTCCATCTTGCCTCTGGGTTCAATTTGCGGCTCTTAGCGAAAGCCCTTTTTCTTTTTTCGTTCCGGCTGCTGAGATTGCTGTGACGGTTTCTTAGGAGCCAGATCGCTTGCTTCCTGAAGGGGGGACTTGCGAGGCTTGGCAGGCTCCCAGGTCGGTATAACGGCTGGGGTCGGTTGTGCATTGGGTTCAACTCGATCACGAGCAATATCTGGGTTCAGGTTTTTAGCGCCTAAAGACCCTAGCCAGGAAGGAAAAGCAAAACGGTCAACAGGCCGATCGCTCAAAGGCTCGGATTGTTCGAGACTAGCAGCAAACTGTTCGGCTTCTGCCAAAAATTCTGCTTCCGGGATGCTGTCGGGTTTTTGCCATCGGTGGACAAAGTCATACTGCCAGAGCTGTGTTTGGAACCCCTTAATTAACTGGGGCTTAAGGGCACGGGTGGCGGCGATCACCTTTTGGTAAATACGTTCTTCAATGACTTGGAGATCGTACAAAAAGTCGTAGAGATAGGGAATTCCCCACAAAATGGCAAACCCCTTGGATTGTTGTAGAGAGAGGAATCCCCCAATTTTGCGGGCAACGTAGCCATCCAGTGCCGCTTGATCGATGCCAAAATAGCCCGCCGGTTGGGTCAACTGCTTTTTGGGTAAATCGCGTTGCTCTAGAAACTCTATTAGCGTTTCCCAAATGGCTTGACTACAGACAAAGCTCATCTGTTGTTGCTCGTCCATGGAACGGCAAAATCCCAACATGAGCTGACGGAGGCAACTACCGCGCTTTTGACTAAACTGTTTTAAAAATGCCGCATCGACTTGAATCGGTACGGTTAAGTTGTGTTCGATTTCAGCCCGCATTGAGGCATCATTTTCAAAGCCATATTCAGATGCTTCTGCGCCAAATGCTTCCCAATCAACGGGTTCCCCCTGTTTGAGGCGTCGATAGGCTTGGTCGAACAAATCGATAATGACCACCGAACCCAACTCAATTTCGGCTCCGCCGATGACTTTATTGGAAGATTGGACAGGCCGATAAACTGTCTTACACAAATCGATCGAGGGTTCTGCGACACCATAAAATCGTAAGTTGTCCAAGACCGCAAATAACTGATCGATGCCTTGGATGGGGTTAGCCTTAAACTGAGCCAGATTGTCTTTCACTGAGTCAACTTGATGGTGAAAGAGATGATAACGAATCAGGAAATCAGCAAAATACTGAAATTCCCGTTGGTAGAGATCCGGTTGTCGCTGCTGAAGTGTGGCAATCAGCGCTAATGCCTCCTTCGCCAAATTATGGCTGACCAGCAAATCCCACAGTTCCAGCAGGATCGTGCCAAAATCATTCTCCTCAGCATATTCGACGGCAATGGGTTGGGCGATCGCCGCTTGGATGAGCGCATACTGCTGACTGGGCGATGCCGCTTCGTAAGCGTCGTACCATTGCTCGAAATCGGTTAAGAATAAAGACATGGCCCTTTGCCGAAGGTGGGGATAAGAGGATCCTACAGTAATCATGCCTAACCTAACCGAAGCCACCCTTCGCCACTACAGCACGTCCCAATCCTTCCAACGGGGCGAAGATTACTATACTGGGGGAGCCGTCATTGAGATTTGTCAACGAGGCCATCAGCTCTATGCCGAAGTTGAGGGCAATGAGGTCGATCCTTACCAGGTTCATATCGCTTTTGATGCAGGGGGAATCACCGACGCGAGTTGCACCTGCCCTTACGACTTTGAAGGCTGGTGTAAACATATTGTCGCCACCGCCCTCACTTGGCTGCGAGATCCGCAACGTATTAAGCAGCGCCCTTCCTTAGAACAGCTTCTGGATCGACTCGATGCGATTCAAACCCAACGCCTAGTGCAGGAACTGGTGGCGGAACACCCTGACTTGCTCAACTGGATCGATCGGTGGGTCAGCCAGATGTCCCGGTCGGCTCCGCCACCAACTGTTCAAGCCAAACGCCAAACAAAACGCCAAACAGCGTTGGATCTTCAACCCTATCGGACTCAGGTTCAACGCCTGATGCGGAATGCGTTGCACTATTGGGAGGAAGGCTGGGAAGAGGATCCGATTGAAACCGAACTACCGGATATCCTGGCTCAAGCCCAAGCTTTTACCGATCGCGGGGATGGGAATAGTGCGCTGGCGATTCTCGAAGCCATCACCCAAGCCTGTGTCGAATATTGGGACGAGATTGCTGAATATGGGGGAGAAGGCGATCGCCTGATTGCCCTTCTCGATCCCGTTTGGGCAGAAGCCATTCTCAGCACAGCGTTCCAACCAGGGGATGAAGTCGAGATCCAGCTCAACCTGGAGGGTTGGGAAGATCGCCTGGGAGAAGGCTTTGAGTTGAGTTCTGAAGCCCTCCGCCAGGGGTGGGACGATCCTGGGTTAGTGACGGTGCTGCGCGGAGAGCGTACAGACCTCTGGAATGATTCGCCGCCAGACTACGCCGGACAATTGGCTCAGATTCGGCTGCGGATTCTAGATCGACAGGAGCGTTGTCAGGAATACCTGAACCTTGCCTGGGCCGAAGGCCAGATCCGGGAATACCTGACCATGCTGACCCGACTGGGGCGGATTGCCGATGTGATGGCAGCCCAAGATCGGCTTGCGAGTGCAGAACAGGCTCTGGAGGTCGCCAAAGCCCTACGCGGGCAGGGAGCCTTAACCGAAGCCTTGGCGATCGCGCAACAGGGGTTGACCTTACCGGAATCAGAGCACTGGCAGCCTCGTTGGGCCACAATCGACCAATTTGAGACGACCGGATTTCGTCGATACCAACTCGCCGATTGGACCAGTGAGCGGAGGGATTAGGGCAAACGTCCGTAGCCCTAGCAGCCCGAATTGAGGCATTCAAAGCCCGTCCTTCCTTTCAGGATTATCGAAAAGTGCAGGCCCTGGCAGGCGAAGCAGCTTGGGCAACCGTGAAGCCAGAGTTACTCCAGAATTTGCGACAGCGGGATAATTGGAGTGCAGCGGATGCAAAAGTGCCTATCTTTCTGGACGAGGGACTGATCGACGATGCGATCGCGGCAGTGGATCCCTACGGAAGCCACCAACTCGTTCATCAGGTGATGGAATCCGCCATTCCCCACCGACCGGCATGGGTGATTGAAAAAGCCCGTCGTCGGGCGGAAGAAATTATGAATCGTGGTAAAGCGGAGGCTTATCGAGAAGCGGTAGAGTGGTTGAGCAAGGCACGGGCAGCCTATCTCCAGTCTGGACAGGAGGCGGAGTGGAAGCGCTATTACACTGACTTGCGTTCCACCCATTCCCGTAAGTACAAGCTGATGGGATTGTTCAAGCAAGGGAATTTAGAGTAGCGCCAAGCTCAGAGCAGCTAATATTTTCTCAGCTGCTCTGATATACAAAATTTAATCATTGTCAGCTTTCATGCTTTTAGTACAGAATCTAGGACAACATGTACCAACCGCAGCTCTAGCTCTTTGTCAGAAGTATCTTGATAAATTGAGCTTTGTCTTTGTAATCAGCCGGTCGCAAGTTCGAGTCTTGTCACCAGCTTTTAGGGAAATCAACAGTTTTACAGTTCAGGTAAGGTTTTCGGGCTTTACCTGCTGTTGTATTTGTGCATTGCGTTGGACATTGTTAGACCTGATTAGGTCAATTTAGAGCCAAGATTGAGATAAAGGATACTCTAGATCTAGAGCAGGTGACTTGTTTATCTCAATTGCCATGTACTCTCGAAAC
>JAAUSG010000244.1 GCA_012034055.1 Leptolyngbyaceae cyanobacterium RU_5_1
ACTTGTACCAGGTCGGCCGCTCCGCATCTCACTAAGGAGGATATCACTTTGAGTTTTCGCGTCAAGCACTCGGCACCAGGTTTTGGGACGTCGCCGTCGTTTCGACGTGCGTCCCCGACATGCCTTAAGTGGCACGTCGAGCCAATAGAAGTCGGAACTCCAGTCGCAGGAAGCAATCTAAGAACGTGAAGCTGCATCGGCTGACGCTGCCGCTGGATCGAAGGACAGCAAGACCGCCAAGCCGGAAGAGCGGGATGCGATGGTCAAGGAGTACGACGAGCTGCTCGCGAAGGGCGGCTACGTGGCGGCATTCCGCCCCGCGCTCGGCTGGCTGCTCGGGCGGGTCGCCGCGGCCGGCACAAGGACAGTGGCGATGGTCGGCACCTCGTCGCCCGGCCAGCCCTCATAGGGCAGTCCGGCGCAGGCCAGCGCCTGGAAACCCGGCGTGTCGTCCTCCAGTGCGCCCGACAGCCAAACGTCCATCAGGTCGTCCTCGAACGCGAAGCGCGCGATCAGCACCGCAGTGTGCGTCGTGCCAGTTTCGAGCACCTCGACGCGATCGTCCGCCGCGCACGCCAGCACGGTCCCCCGTCCTGCCGAGATCACCTGCCGCCAGCGGTCGAGCGGAACCGGGCGGGCGGCGGAGACCTTCAGCGCTAGGAACCAGGGTGCGTCGTCCGCCATCATCACCTCAATGCTTCGCCGCGAAGTCGGACAGCGCGACGTTGAAGCCGTCGGGGTTTTCCCAGAAGGGGCTGTAGCCGGCCCGCAGCTCTAAGAGCTGCGCCCGCGGCAGCTGCGAGGCCATCCAGCGGCCGATCTCGCCGGGCATCGCTGGGTCGTTGCCGCAGCCGTAGATCAGCAGCACTGACAGGGCGATCAACGGCAGCAGCACCCGGAAGTCCTTGGTCACCATGCCAGCCGAACGCAACGCCGCCAAGGCAGACGTCGCGGAGGTCGAGCTGCTTGAACATCTCGCGCAGGTCAGTAGCGGACTGCGCGATGGTGTAGCGGGTGTGCTCAACGCCTTGTGGCATCAAAGGCTTGGAACCAGTGGCGGCTAAAACCTTTGCAGGGTAGAGGCTGCTAAACAGTTTTGCAAGCATTTCCAAGTTTAGGATCTGTAACTTTTCCAAAATGCTCCAGATCTTAGTATTTTAACCTGGAACGTAACTCCCTTGAAAGCTTGGTTTGGCTATACTCTAGTCGTTCTCCTGCCTTTTCTCAGAAATCATCTCTATCTTTTAAGGCTGAGTAGTTACCTTTTTTGTACGTGCCTATTGATACACGCTGGGTCGCTACTTATTTTCCCGCTTTATGGGATACGCCAAATCTTCTAACCGAAGCGACCGCTAACGTACTCCTGGGTTGCCTTGTGTTTGGGGCTTTGGAAAATGACTTCGGTTCTGTCGTATTCCACAATGTAACCCGTTCGCTGGCCTTTTTCGTTGGCCTGCACGTTGAAAAAGGCCGTGTAGTCCGACGATCGCGACGCCTGCTGCATGTTGTGGGTCACAATCACAATCGTGTAGTTTTCCTTCAGCTCTTGAAGTAGATCTTCAACTTTCAAGGTTGAGATGGGATCCAGTGCCGCACAGGGTTCATCCATCAAAATCACGTCGGGTTGCACCGCGATCGCCCGCGCAATGCAAAGACGCTGCTGCTGTCCACCGGAAAGGTCAGTTCCCAGCGACTTCAGTTTGTCTTTCACATCGTCCCAAAGCGCTGCACTTTTGATAGAGCGCTCGACCAGTTCGTCCATGTCCCCCTTGTAGCCCAGTAGACGTGGACCAAAGGCAATATTGTCGTAAATCGACTTCGGGAAGGGGTTTGGCTTCTGAAACACCATCCCAATTTGCCGACGCACCTCAACCGGGTCAACGTCTGAAGCGTAAAGATCTTGTCCTTTGTAGAAAATCTTGCCGTCAATGTGAAATGACTTAATCAGGTCGTTCAAGCGGTTGAAACAACGAATTACAGTACTTTTGCCACAGCCTGATGGACCAATAAACGCCGTAATCGCATTCTTGGGAATCTCCATCGTCACATCCCGCACCGCCTTAAAACTGCCGTAGTAAATGTCGAGATTGTCAGTGCGGAAAACCGTATCCGTCTGGAGAGCACTTTCAAGATTAGGAGTCATAAGTAAGGATTTGGGTAATTATATAGAAACACGAGGCTACAGGTCACGTTTGGAACAAACTAATATGGACGGAAAGCCTGAATCAGGGTCAGTATCAACGCTTGCGTTGAGTGATCCAGCGAGAAAGGATGTTTGCAATCAGCACCAACGCCACTAAGACTAGGGCCGCCGACCAGGCGAGCTGCTGCCAATTCTTGTAAGGAGTTCCGGCAAAGTTAAAGACCAAAGCCGACAATGTTGCAGTCGGCTTCCAAGGATCAAGGTTCCAGAAGTTGTTAAACAAAGCGGTGAAGATAACGGGTGCTGTTTCGCCAGCCGCACGAGCGACACCCAACATTACACCTGTAATGATTCCGGGAATAGCCGCCGGCAGCACCACTCCTAAAATGGTTTGATAATTGGTAGCTCCCAACCCAAACGCTGCCTGCCGAAGCTCCTTCGGCACAGACTCCAACGCTTCTGTTGCCGTTCTCACAATCGTCGGCAGCATCAAGACTGCGAGGGCCACACCCGCAGCCATTGCTGAGTAGGATTTCGTAGTCAGCACAATGGCACCGTAGGCAAACACCCCCATCACAATGGAGGGAACTCCGCTTAAGACATTGGTAAAGAAATTAATCGAGTCTGCCAGCTTCGTATCTCTAGCAAACTCAGAAAGAAAAATGGACGCGAAAACACCAAACGGAATACTGATTGCCGACGCAATCCCGACTGTCATTAATGTTCCAATAAATGCGTTTCCAAACCCCCCTGTGTTGAACTGGGGAGAGGTTGGCTGATAGGGAGGAGGAGGCAGTTGAGTAAACAGTTGTGGACCGAGCCGTGCAAAGCCATTAATCAGCAAGTAATAGAGCAATGCCACTAACGGAATCAGGGCGATAATTGCGCAGGCAAATGCAATCCCCGTCATTACATTGGAGAACAGGGTTTTGAATGACATCTGGGAACGTTTTAGGCTTCTCCCAGAAGATAGAGAAAAATCTTGGCTGGTCATAACCGCTCTCTTAGAACTCTCCTAGTTCAACTCAACAGGTAGGCGTTTCAAATTCAGTAGGAACCAATGTTTTTTGCAGCAAATGGTTTGGCTCTGAACTGTCTACATCTTCAACTTAACGCGACTCACCAACAGTTCAGCCAGGATATTGACTAACAGGGTCAGACCGAACAGAACCAGTGCCGCATACATCAGTGAAGACACTTGCAGCCCATCTGCTTCTGCGAACTGGTTTGCCAATAGTGAGGAGATGGTTGAACCTTGGGCAAACAACGAGGGAGAGGGATTGCTGGAATTACCAATCAACATCGTCACGGCCATCGTTTCTCCCATCGCCCGACCCAATGCCAGCATGACGCCACCAACAATGCCAGAGAACGCAGCGGGGATGATGACTCTGAAGAGTGTCTCCCACCGGCTCGCTCCCAAACCATAGGCAGCCTGACGCAGCTCTAGGGGAACCGCAACCAGAGCATCTCGGGAAATTGCCGAAATAATTGGCAGAATCATGATTGCCAAAATAATTCCGGCAATGTAAACGCCTCGTCCGGTAGGAGGGGTACTAAACAGAGAACCGAGGACTGGGACACCCGCAAAGGTTTTGTAAAACCACATTGCCGGGCCTTGCAGCAGGGGAGCAAGGACAAAGATTCCCCAGAGACCGTAGACCACACTGGGGATTGCTGCCAGCAGTTCTACCATAAACACCAGGGGTTTCTGTAGACGAGGTGGCAAGAAGTCTTCACTGAGGACGATCGCGACGCCCACCCCAACTGGCACGGCCAGCAGTAGAGCCATAAACGACGTCACCAACGTCCCATAAATCTGAGTCCAGGCTCCGTAAATATCCTCAACGGGATTCCATCGTGTCGCCGTCAGAAATCCAAGCCCAAACTTCTGAATGGAGGGAATGGCATCGCGCCCAACTTGAAAGGCGATCGCTAACAGGATGATGCCAACTCCAATTCCAAACGCGGCTGTTAACCAGAAAAAGCCTTTGTCTAAGAAGCGCGATGTAGCAGTTCGATGCCAGGACATTCCCTGTGTATTATCGGTCGCTAGAGCCATAAAGCAGCATTGAGTAGAAGATCAAGAAGTAAGAAGTAATTGAGAACAGAACTACCGCAGAAGCTTGTTATAACCCACAGTCACCCATTGTTCATAATTCCAAATCAGCCACTTGGAATCACTGATACCCAAGTGGCTGAAAGAACCGAACTATTTAGATGCAACTTTGATCGTATCAAGCTGAGTCACAACCTTGGTTGCAATTTCATCCGGCAAGGGAATGTACCCTAGTTCAGCCACCGCTGCTTTGCCATCCTTCAACGCCCAGTTCACCATCTTTTTCAAGGCGTCTGCTTTGGCAGAATCTGGATACTGTTCATACAGCAACAAGTAAGTCAGGCTGACGATGGGATAAGCGTCTTTCTGCTCTGGGTCAGGCACAGAGACGACAAGATTCTTGTCTGGTTCAACACCGACCAGTGCTTTCTCAGCCGCCTCTGGCGATGGAGTAATAAACTCACCTGCTTTGTTCTGCAGAGTGGCGACCTTCAAGGCATTTTCTTTTGCGTATGAGAACTCAGTGTAACCAATGGTTCCCGATGCTTGCTGAATCTGAGCTGTAACCCCTTCATTGCCTTTGGCACCCGTGCCCGTCGGCCATTCAACCGATTTACCCGAACCGCCTTTCCAGTTTGGACAGGACTTGACGAGGTGCTTTGTGAAGACAGCGGTTGTGCCACTCCCGTCTGAGCGATAGGCGAACGTAATTGGAGTATCGGGCAACTTGGCGTCGGGGTTCTCTTTGGTGAGTTTGGGATCATTCCAGGTTTTGATGGAGCCATCCACAATTCCACAGTAGGACTCGCGAGACAACTTCAGATTTTCCACACCATCCAGGTTGTACGCAAATACTACGAAAATTCCAGTAGTTGGGATTTGGACCGGACCAGCGCCACGAGCACTTGGATATTTTCCGCGATCGGCATCTTTAAGTGGGTCATCTGACGCACCAAAGTCTACGGTCTGCTCGATGAATTGCTTGACTCCAGCACCGCTACCGACAGACTGATAGCTAATCTGTACGTTTGGGTCAACCTTGTTGTAGTCGGCGAACCAACGCTGGTACAGAGGGTTGGGAGCTGATGCTCCAGCACCGTTGAGGGTGATTGCACCGCCACCGCCAGTCATGGTACCGCCTGCGGCAGGGCTACCGGTTGCGCCTGGAGAGCTTGGGGGAGTACTGGGTGCGCAGGATGCTAAACCTGCTGCTAAAGCGATCGCCGAAACCGAGAACGCCCAGTGATTTACCTTCAACAAGGAGACCATAAACCTATGTAATCCAACGAAAGCGACTCCACAACCCTACAACTTTTCAGTAAAGGGAAGGTTAAGCCCCACGAAGATTTAAGCCCTAAAAACATTCGTTTTTCGACAAATGAATCAGGGCTTTCCGATAGGGTAAGACGGTGAGATTCAGCCAATTACCTACGACCCACTACCCGTCTAAACCCAAGATTTTTCAGTCATTGCGTAAGTCCTATAGCTTTTAACTGCAAAGGACTTGGCGCATTCTGCGCATATTGGCAGGTAAATCTAAATGAATCGCCTGTTGAATAAACATACTGGGAATCGGAATGGTCGGAGTGGCTTGAACAACATAAGTGAGCAGCGTTCCGTTGGCGAGATCTTTCAATTTCAGATCAGCAGAAAAATCATTGAAATTGCCTGATTCTAGACGAAATCGAATCTGCTGACAGGCCGTTTCAACCACACGTAAGTAAACTCCAACCTGAACCGTAAGCATGAGAAAGGTCTTGCTGGCTGCCTGATACAAACGTTTACTCTCACCCGTTGTACTACTCATACCGGTGTTTTCCTGACTCAGCACCCGACTTTGGCTAATGTCCGGAAAGTATTGCACCCACCGTGGATAGTCAATCAACTGCTGCCAGGCTTTCTCTCGCTCCAGAGGCAAGTACATTTGCGCGGTTACCGCTGCTCCCCAGGCAGAGTGGGCACGGGTTTCTACCAAAACCTCTCCACGTAAAAGTCCTGTCAGATGAGCATCACGCTGAATTAAACCGGATACTGGATCGCCACAGTTAATATTTGACGCAGTGGAAGCAACCATCTATTTCAGCTACTCCTTAATTGATAGAGTTATGAGTTATATGGACGAAGTGCACTAACTATACCTTCAGACAGCCTACTCTGATTTCGTGAAAAGATAGTGCGTAAGAATGCCTGCCGAGATGAAGATTTGAAGAACCCTACGACAAAAGAGTCCGTTAATTGACCGGTATCTCTGACATGCCAAAATAGGGTTTGAATCTCCCGATGTATTAGGAAAGATTGTTTGTGAATGGACCTCCTAACCTTGTGGTCACAATCGTGCTTTACACAGTGGGCATTCTGCTGGTAATGATCGCCGTTCTCATTCTGCTGAAGGGATTGGGACTGCTGACCACGTTGCCTGACTATATAATTTGGGCACTGGTGTTGCTGGCGCTGGGAACCGGAATTATCGGTGGACTTCGGAGTAGTGGAAAGTAATTAAGTAATAAATATTGAAGTGACTAGGCAGATTAAAACGACAACGACCCTATTTCTGGTCATTCTGGGCATGACCGTGTTGGTCTGGGTATTACGCGGACTAACGCTGCTGGGATTTATACCAGGACTGTTTCTTTGGATATTAATTTTTGCTTGCATTATCCTGGCGGTCTTGAGCACTATTCGCTAGTCGCTGTTTTTTGCGCCGCATGGCTTTGCCCACAATCACATTGAGCTGGGCACCAATCAGCATGGTTAACGCACCCAGTTGCAGCCAGAGCAGTAACACGATGATCGTGCCGACCGCACCATAGACTCGATTGTAGTTGCCAAAGTTGGCAACATAGAGGCGAAATAGACCGGAGAAGATTGCCCAAAATACGGTTGCCAGAATGGCTCCTGGCAGAATGGGAGTGCCTTTGCTCCAACGGCTGGGGCCAAAGCGGTAAATGAAGGCGAAGGCGATCGCCACCATGCCCAGTGCGATTGGCATACTTAGGCGTTGCCAGAGCCTCAACAATCCTGGTTCTATGAGATGTCGGCGATTGGCGATCGTTTCGACAATCTGATCGCTCTGATTCGCAATGATTTTGACGATCAGGTCGCTGATCAAAACGAGGGTTGAGGCCAGGATCAAGAGCAGAATGGTGCCAATCGTCAACTCTAGAGAAACCAGCTTGGCTTTCCAGAATGGACGAGTCTGGTGGGGAGGAATTTGATGGATTTGGTCAAGGGCGCTCATTGCCGCACTGGCGGCACCGGAAGCCACCCAAAGCGCCGCGACAAAGCTGATTGATAACAAACTCTGGCTGCTGACCTGGCTGATTTCGTGAACAAAGCGCTCAATCAGCTCCAAAACTTGATTGGGTGCAATGCGGCTGAGTTGCTGAATCAGCTGTTCAAAGGTTTCTTGGGACGAGCCAACTAAGCCAACCACGGTGAGCATGGCCACGATCGCCGGAAACGCTGACAAGGTTGCATTAAAAGCAATTTCTGCGGCTAACCCTGGTAACCGTTGCCGTCCAGTGTGGACAATCACATCTTTGAGTGTGACCAGGTTAAGGTAGTGAAAGAAGCGAAAGAAGCGATTGAAACGATAGGTCAGCATAGGTCGCAGCGTTGAAGCCATC
>JAAUSG010000245.1 GCA_012034055.1 Leptolyngbyaceae cyanobacterium RU_5_1
ATGCCGACAGATGGCTGAGGGAGAGGAGGGAGGAGGGAGGAGGGAGGAGAGAGGAGGGAGGGGCGTCCTTTTCATCCGTGTGCTTTGTGGTTTGGGCTTCGCGCCGATTTGCTGACCAGTGATGAATGACGAATGACGCTATTGCCTGAGTGAGCAGACAGGTGCGATCGCCACCAGAACGATCTCTGGTCGTAAGGTCCAGTCGCGGGTGCCAATTCCCAATACGAGAAACAGCGCTAGAAATACGATTTGATAGGTTCGGGCGTCTTGGAAGAGCATAGACGGTCTGGTTGAAGCGATCGCGTTGTCAGACAGTATGGCTCGTTCAACAGATAAATAGTCAGGTTGTTACAGTTCCAGTAACAGAGATGTGTTCAAATGCACTCATTCTCAAGCAGATTCTTAAGGTACCTTGAGAATGCAGTGTTCCTGATCTAATCGTAACGATGTCTATCACCCCAACTGTTCTGGCGCTCGATTTTGATGGCGTTCTGTGTGATGGGTTAAAGGAATATTTCAAGACCGCATGGCATGCGTATTGCAATCTTTGGCAGCCAGAAGACCCAACGGCACCAGATGGTTTAGCGGAGTCGTTTTATCGGTTGCGTCCCGTCGTCGAAACGGGTTGGGAGATGCCGGTTGTGATTAGAGCAATCCTGCTGGGCATTCCAGAAGCGGTCATCTTACGGGATTGGTCGGCGATCGCCCAGAAAATCGTGTCAGAGGAGAATCTGGATCCCAGCAAGCTGGTGGCTGAAGTGGACGGTACTCGTGACCAGTGGATTGCGGCGGATGCGGAGAGCTGGTTGGCAGAGCATCGGTTTTATCCAGGTGTCAGCGATCGCTTGCAAGCGATCCTGGAAACCGAAACCCACGTTGCCATCATCAGCACCAAAGAGGGACGTTTTATTCAACAGTTATTACAGCAGCAAGGCATTGATCTGACCAACCTGCAAATCTTCGGTAAAGAGGTCAAACGCCCCAAATCAGCAATTCTGCAGGAGCTACTCCACGTTTTTGGTAAGGGAGCTTCGTTCTGGTTTGTGGAAGATCGGTTCAAGACGCTGCAAGCGATTCAAAAGCAGCCTGAATTAGGGAACGTGAAACTGTTTTTGGCGGATTGGGGGTACAACACGTCTGCTGAACGTGAACTCGCTGCACACGATGCTGACATTCACCTTATTTCGCTAGACCAGTTTGCTGGAGACTTTGCCACATGGTTGAAGTAGGGGCAGGTTTAGTCAACAATTCCATGACTCTTGCCGATCACCCAGTGCCGACGGAAGAATCGGGATAATGATGATTCCTCCAGGGTCAGGCAAATCGGACGGCCGTGGGGACAGGTGCGAGGATTGCGGGTCTGCTGCCATTGATTGAGGAGAGTTTGCATTTCTGGGAGTAATAGGGGAGTGCCATTGCGAATCGCGCTGCGACAAGCTGTTGCCACCTGTGCCGTTTGCAAGTCGCCTCCCAAACTCAACTCCAGCAGTGCTTCAGCGCAATCTTCCCGTTGCGCTAGCAGATTTGGAGCGGTTCGGACTATCCAGGTTTGCTCACCAAACGGCTCTATCTCAACTCCAATCTGCCGAAGTTGTTCAACTTGTCCAGTCGTAAGCTGATTCAAGATGATGGGAGAGTCTAGAGGAGCCATTTGCCAGCGATCGCACAACTGCTCATACAACACCCGCTCATGGGCAATATGCTGCTCAATCAGCCACACACCACTGGGGTGTTCGGCAAGGATGTACATGTTGTGGAGTTGGGCAACGGCTTTGAGGGGAGTGGGGGGTGAGGAGTGAGGAGTGAGGAGTGAGGAGTGAGGAGTGGAATCCTGTTCCCCACCTGCTTCACTTATGACTTCTGCATCCTGTTTTCCATTGATGTTGTACCACCCTGTTGCTTCGGCAGTTTTGAGGACTTTGCCAATGCGATCGGAATACAACGTGTCTGGTAGGCTATTAGGATTGAGACGTAATGCCTGGTCAAGGGCTCCGGCAACTTGTTCTCGCCAATTGTCTAAGTGATGCAGATAAACTTCCGACTTGGCAGGGTGGCGGTTCCAGTCAATTTGATCCGGTGGCACCTGTAGATGTACAAAACAAATTGGGTAGCGATCGCGGGGCAATGTCCGCCGAAACCCTGCCAAAATCGTCTGCTCCATCTCCGGCAATTGCACAAATCGCCCATTCAGCGCCACCCGCACCCAATCTGGGCGATGACGATGGCAGCGATCGGGTAAACCAAGGAGGACGTAGAGAGATGAGGGGTAGAGAGTGTTTTGAATTTTGAATTTTGAATTTTGAATTTTGAATTCTTGCAAGTCACTCACCTGCACATCGCGCAGAATCTGGGGCAGGATATGTCGTGCCGTGCTGCCAGGAAAGAGATTGAACCAATCTCGGTCATTCTGCTGCACTTGCCAGGTAACGTGAGGATGGCACAGTGACAGTTGGTGGATGGTTAACTGTACGGTTCGCAGTTGTTGAGTAAGAGGCGGCAATCCCTGGCGGCGGGCAGGCAGATTTGCAAAAATCTGGTCAGCTGTGATGATCGTACCCGGTGCGATCGCCATCGGTTCCACTTGAACAGCTTGCCCTTGAGGGGTGTAAGCTACCCACCAGCCCTCATGACGGCTAGCGTCTGCAGAGTTGAGTGTAGAGTTGAGAATAGTGAGACAACTGGCAATTTGTAGATTGGACAACTGCGCCAAACTATGCAGCGCTTCACCCCGAAATCCCAGGCTGGTGATTTTCCAGAGATCGGCGCGATCGCGAATCTTACTCGTGCTATGCGGGGCCGCTGCCGCCTTCAAATCAGCCAGACTCATCCCGACGCCGTTATCTGCAACCCGAATCCGCCATTGGTCAGTCCACAGCGAAACGGCGATTCGAGTCGCCCCTGCATCTAATGCATTTTCCACCAGCTCCCGCACAACAGCCGCCAGGGAATCAATGACTTCACCCGCTGCAATTAGGTGGACAACCTCAACTGGCAACGGTTCAATAACTTTCATACGACAGCTACAACAGTCCCAATCCGGATACCGCTAACGCCGAACTTTCTAGAGATTTCTGATTCGCTTGGGAGTTAGCATCGAATGTCACCTCATCAACGGCTCCAGGATCTCCAATCGGTTTAGGCGTCCCTTCATTGTGAGTCACCACCACAGCACCCGCATCCCCGGCTCGAATGGTTACCTGCTTGTTGGCAACCCAGGCACGCTGAGTTCCTTGGGACAAGATCCCCTCAAACTCCGTTTTGCCATCCACTACAATTCGCAGCCATGACTGCTGACCCTTAATGGTTAAACTGACTCGAACCGGTTTATTGGAGATAGGAGTTGGGGATGGAGTCTGCCCAGTTTTTGAGGAAGCCGTTGCAGCCGCTTGAGTAGGAGACGGAGGTCCGTAAAATTCATTGGCAGCTTGAGCTAAAGGCTGACCAGCAGTCTGTTGAGGAGGGATTGCATAACGAGCTGCTTGTCCAGAAGAACGGTTCAAGGCATAGGACAATCCACTGACCGCCCCAACCACTAGCAGGGTATACAGCACATAGAGATGCAATGGCCTGAGTTGAGCTTCAATTCTTCCTTTCCAGGAAGGCTTGGTGTATTTCGGAGACAATTCTGCAGGGAATGCATTGGCAATCTCTGTACCATCCGCACCCATTGCATCTGCGTAGCGCCGAATAAATCCTTGCACATAAACCGGCTCCGGCAGCCGCTCCAAATTTCCCTCTTCAATTGCCAAAAGAAGGCGAACCGGGATCAGCGTTTTAGCAGCCACATTTTCCAGCGATAAGCCTTGATCCTGGCGAAGATAGCGTAGATACGCCCCGATCTCTGTCAGCATTTCTGCCTGCTGATTGCCAATCTGAAGAGTTTGATCCTTCATATGCTGCACTCCTCATCTTTCACTGGCCGCCTCTTTGATGTTAAGTCAACTTGGGAGTTCAAGAAATCTATCTCAACTTCTGTTAAAACTCGATAACTGCCGCTTGGCAGCATCGGGGCATTCGCTGTTTGCAGCTGAATTGAACCGATCGCCGTGCGGTGAAGCTGCAGCACCGGATGACCCAGTTGTTCAGCCACCCGTCGAATCTGTCGGTTTCGTCCCTCTTTCAGGACAACTTCCAAAAGTGTTTTGTGGTCTGGATGTCGTTCAACCACTAAAACCTCAGCGGGCAGAGTTTTACGATCGTCTAACATCACTCCCTGACGCCATCGCTTCAGGATCTGTTCAGATGGATGTCCGTCTATCCAAACCCGATAGGTTTTAGGAATATGATGACGCGGATGGGTGAGATAGAACGTCAAATCTCCATCATTGGTTAGCAATAGGGCCCCAGTTGATTCCGCGTCTAAACGACCAACTGGATGAATGCCTTGTCTCTTGCCTAGCTCAGTAGGAAGCAACTCAAGGACGGTACGATGGTTCCAAGGGTCACTACAGGTACACACAACTCCAACAGGTTTATTCATTAATAGATAGATACGCTCCGGATAGTCTGCAGGTTTGACAACCACTCCATCGACTACAACCCGATCGACTGCTGAGTCTATTTTCTGACCTAAATGAGCAACATTGCCGTTTATCCAGACCCGACCCTGCAGAATCATTTGTTCAGCTTGGCGACGAGAAGCCATTCCCCACCGAGAGAGAACCTTTTGTACTCGTTCGTCCATGAAATTGCTTAGTTGGGAGACTTATCAAGTAATAAATTGCTCAAGCCAGATCGGATGAATTCCTGCTGACTTTACGCTATTACACATTAACAATTCCCAGTATTTTAGAAAACTGGACAGTAAAAAGTTTTTCGTGTCATTAGGTTTCGTGTCATTGGGTTGTTCTCAACTCGCAAACCAAGCCAATTGCCAGCAAACTCCGTATCCTGGGATCAGTGCAATTTTTCGAGTGGATTATGGATTTATTGCGTCGTCTGGGTTTCCTCCGCCACCGTCATCTCCGCAAGCTACTCTTGTGGACAGTTGTTCGGGTAACAGCCCTTGTCCTGATTGCGATCGCGCTCGGTTGGGGACTATCGCCGGCGTCCGCATGGGCGCGAACGGATTCGTCTGCAGCAACCAAAGCGACTGCAGTCAAATCAATTCAGCCCTATTTAGACCAGGTAATCAAGCAGGTCACCGAATTTCGCCTGGACAACGGATTGAAATTCATTGTTCTGGAGCGCCATAAAGCCCCTGTTGCGTCCTTCCTCACCTATGCAGATGTGGGCGGTGTTGACGAGCCAGACGGGCAAACAGGCGTTGCCCATTTCCTGGAACACCTTGCGTTTAAAGGCACCACCCAAATTGGCACGACGGATTACAAAGCGGAGAAACCGCTGCTAGACCGGCTGGATCAGCTTTCTGAGCAGATTCAAGCCGCGATCGTTCAGCAGCAGCCGCAAAAAGCAGCAGCCCTCAAAGCGGAGTTTGCCAGGTTGGAGGCGGAAGCGGCTCAATTGGTGCAGCAGAACGAAATGGGGCGGATTGTGGAGCAAGCGGGCGGCGTCGGCTTGAATGCCAACACGTCTACCGATGCGACTCGCTACTTCTACAGCTTTCCTGCAAACAAGCTAGAGCTGTGGATGTCGCTGGAGTCAGAGCGATTTCTCGATCCGGTCTTCCGGGAGTTTTACAAGGAACAGAACGTAATTCTGGAGGAACGCCGCCTGCGTACCGATAACTCTCCGATTGGACAAATGATTGAGGCGTTTTTGGAGACCGCTTTCAAGGTTCATCCCTACCATCGCCCGGTGATTGGCTATAACCAGGACATTCGGGGTTTAACGCGACAGAATGTGCAGGTGTTTTTTGACAAGTACTACGTGCCGAGTAATTTGACGATCGCGATCGTCGGCGATGTCAACCCAGCGGAGGTCAAACGACTGGCAAAAACCTATTTCGGACGCTACAAAGCCAATTCCAAGCCTTCTCAAGTGAACGTCATAGAGCCACCCCAAACGGCAACCCGTGAGGTAACCATCCGCGTCCCGTCTCAACCCTGGTATCTGGAAGGGTATCACTGTCCAGCGTTTAATCATCCCGATTACATCATCTACGACATGATGGGTAGTATCCTCAGCGATGGGCGCACGTCCCGCCTTTACAAGTCGTTGGTGGAGAAACAGCAGATTGCGCTAACGGCTCAGGGCTACACCGGCTTCCCCGGCAACAAGTTTCCCAACCTGATGTTGTTCTATGCCTTGACGGCTCCCGGACATTCGGTGGATGAAGTTGCCAGCGCTTTACGAGTTGAAATCGATCGCCTGAAAACAGAACCCGTGTCCAGGGAAGAACTGGAGCGGGTCAAAACTCAGGCTCGTGCAGGACTGCTGCGATCGCTCAACTCCAACATGGGCATGGCTCAGGCATTGCTGGAATACGAGGTCAAAACTGGAAGCTGGCGCAATCTCTTCAAAGAACCCGATCGCATTGCCGCGATTACCGCTACCGACATTCAACGCATCGCCAAAACAATTTTTACATCCCAAAACCGCACGATTGGGCGACTACTGCCGAAAGAAAAATAATCAGTAATCTGAAATCCGAGACCATCTGGCGACCGATGCGCCCAAAGTGGGTGAAACCCTATCGATTCTCACTGTCCGGATCTCACTGACTGACCGGAGCATCCACTATTCCTTGTGCGCTGGGCGCGATCGCGGGAATCACCAGCTTGTCATCCTGTTGCAACATCACGTCTTGGGTCAGATTGCCGGTTTGCCACACTTGTGACACGTCAACTTTGATCACTTTCTGGGTTCCGGCTTCTGTCAACCGATGAATTTCGACTTGGCGTAAATTTGCACTACCCAAACTTCCTCCTGCCTGTTGAATGGCACGGCTGACCGTGGGAAAGTTGTTTCCGCGTCCAATTCGTTCATCGCTGGCGGCTGCCAAGGAATACGCTCCCGGACGCGCCACCGCTCCCTGAACCTGAATACTGGTGACAATTGGCGCAGGTTCAGACTTAACAAGCGCCCGATAGATGAATGCGGCGGCTTCGGCTCGAGTCACTGCCCGGTTCGCCATAACAGACTGCAAATCACGGTAGGAAATGGGGGAGGAGTCTTGAAACGCCCTCCGAGTCATGGTGACAAATTCAGCCGCCGTCACAGGTCGATCGGGACGAAAGCGTCCATTAGGGAACCCTTGCACAATTTGCCGATTCGCCAAAAACTCGATGTAATATTGCGCCCAATGTCCCTCAACGTCCGTTAACGAGGTCGTCAGAGGAATCATGCTGGGTTCGCTCCGCTCCGAACGACTGGAAATAGTCTCTGGTGGTGTCATGTCGCGGATGGATTGCTCCAGTAATGCCTGTTCTGACACAGAGGTTGAGCTATTCTGAGCCGCTCGACGACGTTGAGGAACCAGTAGGGGATTGACTGAAGGAGGTTGGGCCGGTGAATAGGCTACCGCAGACTGGGATTTTTTTGCAGGGGCCATCTTGACGGCAGGCAAACCATTCGACAGGTTCTCTGGCTTCGCGATCGCTGCCTTCACATCCGGCTTTGCGGATGGATCCGGTTTTATTGAGTCTTGATTCGGGTCAGATGACGCGCGATCGCTCGTTTCCTTCGAGAGTCCCAATATTGCATTCACAAACGCGATCGCAGACAGCGAACACAGCGTGGTGACCGTCACAATCTTTGCAACACTCATAAATCTAAAAACTGAGCGACCTATTTCCTGAATACAGGCGTTTGTTCAAAAATCAGGACAAGTCGCTAGGAGCTTGTCGGAGATCCCCCTAAATCCCCCTTAATAAGGGGGGACTTCCGGAGAGTTCCCCCCTTTTTAAGGGGGGGTAGG
>JAAUSG010000246.1 GCA_012034055.1 Leptolyngbyaceae cyanobacterium RU_5_1
GAGAGGGAGGAGGGAGGAGATTTTGGATTTTGGATTTTAGATTGCAGATTTTCCTCTAGCCCCCAGTCCCTAGCCCCTAACCCCTCCTCTGCCTCAAAAACTGGAGCCAAAATTCCGCACGGCCAGTAACCTGTATTCAATCCAGTTAATTCTTCTAGCTTACGAGTCCAATCTGGGTAGAGGGAGCGACTGTGTAAACAGAGGTCTAGCATTGGGCCGGGAGGAATTCGTTCGGCTTGGGGAGCCAGCATTCCGGCAGCCGCATGGCTGGCAGCGGCGGAAAAGTCACGACTGAGAATCGTTACAGTAGCTCCTTGCAGCCGCAGTTCCAGGGCGATCGCCATCCCAATCACCCCACCCCCCATGATTAAAACGTCAGTCATTCTCATCCCTTTGGCTACTTACCAGCGTGCTCTTCTGCCCTCGCGATCGCGGTTGACCGAATCGTTGTTGTAAGAGTCAGACGACGAATTGGGCGATGACGAATCGGTTGTTGGGTTACCCGATGAACCTCTGAACGACTGAGTCTGATCCGACTGACCATTCTGGGTTGAATCGTTGCCCGGTGCTGGAGCCTGAACGCTGACGCCAGTGCTAACGGTTTGAAAGGCCTGGCTATCTTGATCAAAAATAGTGGGTAACAAGCCTGCTGAGTTGGCGTATCGAATGCCGATCGCGGCTGCAATTAAGCTGAGTAATCCAAGTAGCCAAGTTCCTCCTTGCCTTTTCTTCTGACCAGGACTCATAGCGCTTCATTGACCTCTTGTATAGCTGTTGATGTAGATTGGGAAAGTCACTTTTTGCCAGCAATTCCCGTCACATTGCTGCACACATCCACACCATACCGAACTTTTGGTAAAACGCGGACTGTAACACTATTTATCCTGGTACATTCAGGGCGAACGCGTCAGCAGCAGTAATCATCAGTAGGTCGCCTTAATTATTTGGAGGATGGGTAGAGCGATCGCGAAACCCATCAATCTTTTGCCAATGTTGGGTTGACGCAGGAAACCCAACCTATTTAGAGTGTTTAGTTTAATTGTGTCCGCTTACTTCAATTGCTGGGAGGTTTCTTTGACCGACACAATTACCCAAGTTCAGCCCCCTCTGGAGTTCATTCCACCGGCGTTTGATCCAACAGTGCGGCGTGTGATGAATTGGGTGTTGCCGCATCTAATGCGACAGCGCACCAGTATTCGTCAGATTGAAGCAATCAACGTGGCGGCATTGGTAGAGCTGTATCATCAGTTTCAGGACGATAAGGTGCGGTTACTGCTGGCGTTCCGGCATCCCAGTACTGATGATCCGTTTTGCCTGGCCCATCTGCTCTGGCGCGAAGTGCCGATGGTTGCCAAACAGCAAGGCATTTCACTTCAACATCCCATTCATGCTCACTTTATCTACGATCGCGGCATTCCCCTCTGGGCAGGCTACTGGCTCACCTGGTTGTACCCTCGATTAGGCGGCACTCCCATTCATCGTGGCAAGATTGATCTGTTGGGCTTACGCTCTGCCCGTGACCTGTTCGCCAATGGGGCATTTCCCTTAGCGGCGGCTCCCGAAGGGGCAACCAATGGTCACAATGAAATCGTCAGTCCACTGGAGCCTGGAATTAGCCAGCTTGGCTTCTGGTGTGTGGAAGATCTGCTTAAAGCTGGGCGATCGCAGCCAGTGTTGATTGTGCCAATTGGAATTCGGTATCGCTACATTACCCCCCCCTGGGAAGCACTAGAGCGGATTCTGACTGGATTAGAAACGGACACCGGACTGGGAACAGACCCCAAACATCTGGGTGATTTACACGACAAGGTGTTGTACAAGCGCCTTTACCGGTTAGGCGAACATCTGCTCTCGTTTATGGAGACTTACTACAGTCGTTTCTTCCACATCAATCTCTCAGCAACCATAACTCCAAAATCTGAAGTCGCTCCTCCCCTCTCAGAGGAAGCCTTTACTGCTCGACTCAATGCGTTGTTAGATGGCGCGCTGCAGGTCGCAGAACAGTTTTTTAATCTGCAGCCTAAGGGAAACTTAATCGATCGCTGTCGCCGCTTAGAGCAGGCTGCCTGGGATTGCATTTATCGAGAAGACCTCAAGCTAGAGACGATTTCGTCCCTGGAACGCGGTTTAGCAGACCGGATTGCGGAGGAAGCAGATTTGCGCGTGTGGCACATGCGACTGGTGGAGAGCTTTGTGGCAGTCACTGGCAAATATGTGCGCGAAAAGCCAACCGTGGAGCGGTTTGCCGAAACAACCCTGCTCGTCTGGGACATGATGTGTCGGATTAAGGGTGGCAATCCCTTCAAACGTCCCAAACTGGGCGCGCAAAAAGCCTTCATTACGGTCGGGCAACCCATCTCTGTCTCAGACCGCTGGGAATCTTACCAGGGGGGACGAAAAAATGCCAAACAAGCCGTGGCAACACTGACGCAAGATTTACAGATAGCCTTGGAGAAGATGGTGTAACCTACTGGGCTTCGCCGCTGCTGAACTTGCCGCCCTGAGAAAAATCTTCTGGGCGTAAGTTAGCTAGGAAATCGCGGAAGGCCTGGCGTTCTGCTTCGTCGGCATCGCGATCGACGGGAATAGATGCATCCGCAACCACTTCTTCCATCACCCAAATGGGACTGTTTGTGCGCAGGGCAATGGCGATCGCATCACTCGGACGCGCATCAATTTCTTTTTTGACTTCACCCTGTACCACGGTGAGTGATGCGTAGAAGGTATTGTCTTGCAAAGAGTGAATTACCACTCGCTCTAACGTTAGCTCCCATGCTTCCAAAAAGTTGACCAGTAAATCATGGGTGAGGGGGCGCGGCGGAGCCTGATTCTCAATCGCGTTGATGATGGCCTTTGCCTGGTCGTTTCCAATGTAAATGGGCAGTGCCCGTCGCTCACTAAAATCCCTTAGAAGAACAATCGGGCTGCGTGTGACGGCATCCAATGCAATTCCAGCGACTCTCATCTCAATCATTGTCTTAGCCTCTAGAACACCTGAAGCCAGGGAAGGTTGAAGTAAACGGAGGAGTTAAACCACGTTCAGCTCGGAATCTGTAGCTTTCCTTGAAGAAAAACTCCAGGTCTGGACGTGGACAAGGTTTAAATATAAGCATGTGCCAGACGGATCTTATGACATCCAGTATGCCCTGATTTATGCCCTGATCCTAAATGATCATTCTCTAAAATTGACAGTCTTAAATGTAAAGAAGACTTCTGAATGATTAGATAGCCGTTGAGTTTGGGGCTGAGTGAGACAGGGTTATCAACCCAGTCGCAAACAAGATGAACCCGAAACGGTCATGATTCAGTAAGTAAACCACCCATGAAGTAGACCATCCATGCTAGATAGCTTCCAAAACCATCGCTGTTCTAGCACACAATCGTGAATAGGTAAGCGTTAATACATAAAGGAAAAGGAATGTTTACAGGCTTAATTCAGGGAATGGGAACGCTGCAACGGCTTGGAGCTGATACGTTACAAGTCACCTGTTTGCCTGGCGCATCCGGATTGATTCTGGCAGATCTGGCTCTGGGAGATAGCGTTGCAGTGGATGGGGTCTGCCTCACCGTTATAGAGATTTTACCGCAAGGATTTGTGGCTGTCGTATCTCCAGAAACCCGCGATCGCTCCGCCCTTGAACAGAACGAAAACGCCTACGTCAACCTGGAAACGTCTCTGCGGGTTGGCAGTAAGCTGGGGGGGCACTTCGTCACGGGGCATGTGGATGGTGTAGGTAGCCTGGAATCTGCCGTGCCAACCGCGACCTCCTGGGAAATGACCTTCACCACAACCTCCGCCCAAGCTGCCCGCTACATTATTCCCAAGGGCAGCATCGCGGTTAATGGCATCAGCTTGACGGTGGCTGACTGCAATGCCAGTGGCACCTGGTTCACGGCTGCCGTCATTCCCCATACCTACACGGCAACGAATCTGCAGTATCTTCGTTCCGGGAGCCTGGTCAATCTAGAAGGCGATATTTTGGGTAAATACGTTGAGAAGTTTCTTCGCCTGGGAATACAGCAAGATGCGGTTGATAATATCACTACAGCGATGACCCAGTCCGTTGAGCCGTTGACTCCCGCGTTTTTGGCAGAGCACGGCTACTTGTGATCGGTGATTGAGGCGCTAGACCAATGACGCCCTGCACGCCAGCACTTGATTGCACGGCTCTGGATGAAGCCTGGGCCAACTCCAGCGACTGCACCAACTGGGCCAGGGCATATTCCAACTGAGCACCGGCATCGAGTGCTACCCAACCGTCCGGAGTAAGTTGGCGGAATTCAAAGTGGAGATGGGGACCAGTGGAATTACCCGTGTTGCCCACTCGTCCAATCACCTCACCTTGCTTCACCCATCCGCCCGGTTTGACAAACACCTCGGACAGGTGTGCATAAAGGGTTTGCTGAGTGGCTTTGTTGTGCTGCAGGGCAACCGTGAGTCCGTAGCCACCCAGAAAATCCGCGATCGCCACCTGACCTGCATAGGCCGCCAAAACCGGCGTTCCAAGCGGTGCAGCAATATCCGTTCCCGTGTGGAAGCGGGCATCTCCGGTAATCGGGTGAATTCGCCAGCCAAACAATGACGAAATCGTCGCCGGAATCGAGAGTGGGAACATCAGCCGGATGTTGTCATTCCCCAACCCTGCAGGAGGGCGTAGCGTGCGACGGTAAAAGTCTCGGATCGATGGAGTCGTCCCCACACCGAGACCGAGCGGGTTCACGCTCAAAGCGCCAACGCTGACGGTGGACTTGCCAGAGAGTTGGCTAACTCCAGAATGCTGGCTCACTGTTCCAGGTGTATTCCATTGAGAGGCGGTTGGGGCGGCCATGCCACCACAAATTCCACTGACTGGTGCTTGTCCGGAGCGGAGTACAGCCTGACAGCCGGTGGATCGCTCCGAAAACACGATCGAGCTGGGGGCAGAGTAGCTGTCTACCGGCTGAGAACTGGGTGCAACAGCAGGCGGAGGTGTGACAGAGAGTGGCGGAGCTGGAGCCGCTCCAGCAGGCCGGGGAGAAAATTCTGTGGGTAGTGACTCTGGGGCAGCCGTAACCGATGGCGGAGCAGCAGGAGCCGCCTCTATGGGTACAGGATTAGCAGTCTGAGCAGGTGCTGGATCTGGAATCATGGTTTCAGCCGCTGGCGCTTGAGCCAGTGCAACTCCACCTCCAAGCACACCAATGCTGCCAATCCAACTCAGTCCTTGAACAAGCATGAGACGAACGGTTGATGTATGCAACACAGCGCTTGCAGTTTTGGTCAATGAACGAGCCTGAATCATGACACCCTCACACTTGAATCTAGTCGCTGACCAACACGGTTGAGTTCCTGCACGGACTGGACAATCTCGCCACCCCCTTAACCTGAAGCACTATAACATCGATACAGCCAGCCGCCCATGCGATCGCAGGATATTCAGCCAACTATTCCTTAAGTCAGGTGGGCATGATTAAACCGAAAACTCGCCTGCACAGATATATAGGTGTCAGATGTCAGGGAAATGCCTGGTTCTGACACCTGTACACCGATCTCTCAAAGATCTTGATTTAATTGAGTCACTTTACCTATACAACGGATAGCCAAAACTGATTGTACCCGGCTTCAGCAAAACCTCAGCGGCAGACGGTTGCTGAACGGCTGTGCTGGGTGCCGTTTGGGGGCGATCAAGCTGCACTCTCAGTTCCCCCGTCGGTGCAATGCCCACAATCCTCCCCATTTGTTCGTTTACAGGCACTGGGCGATCGCGATGCGCCAGCAGATCCAGGTACGATGGTAAAATCGCGTCAATTCCCGCCTTCTGCCAGTGTTGATAGCCTGACAGCAAACCATGCAAGGTAATTGCCGCCAGCATTTCCAAAGACTCAATCAGCGGTATGGGCCGATTTTCCAGAAAAGACTGCAGGGTGATGCCCGTCTCTGGCACCGGATTTGTCCAATTCATCCCCACACCGACCACCGCCCTGGTAATCTGCCCCTGCTGCACACGAGTTTCGGTCAGAATGCCGCCCAGCTTATACCCCTCCAGCACCAAATCGTTCAACCACTTCAGTTGAACCGGAATTGAGTCATCCACCCCACTCAGTTTGCCAGGAATGGTTCTCAGTGCCCACGCAATTCCCCAGGCGGTGCAGAGCGTCAACTGAGCCGCCCGTTCCACCGCCAACTCAGGTGCCAGTATGGTTGAGAGATACAGCCCCCTGGCTGCGATCGCCACCGTCGCCCCCACTGTCCCCGCCCCGCTGTCTGCGATCGGGCAATCACAACCGTTCTGACCGGAGCACCTCCATCCTCTAACTCCCAAGCCGTCTGATTCGTTGATGCCAGAGTGTCAAAAATGTGCAATCCATCCGCCAAAAGCTCAGAGAAGCTGCCAGCATCACTCGACTGCACTACTCGATACGCCGCTAAAAACCGCTCTTGGCTGAATTCCACAGTGATCAAGCTCCTTGCAATCGAAAGTGTCAGGTGTCAGCAGGACGAGGGAAAAGGGCAAAGAGGGAATGGGGAGTAGGGAGTTGTTGAAGGAATTATAGATTGCAGATTGAGTTTTTCTCGCTTCTCCACCTCCTCATCCCCTCATCCCCCACCCTCCACTCAGCGCGTCGCTACGGTAGCATGGACTCGCAGGACTAATACAGGCTCCGTATCCCTACACTATGCACACTTGGCACTGGCACACCTGGAATGGACTTCCCTACCTGACCTGTAGTCTGTTAAAACCCTGGCTACATGGGTTTTTCACTCAACACTATGCGCCTCGTTTGCCAGAAGAGTTAACCAAAGTTCTTCACCCAACCGCTCGAACCTATCGCGTCAAGCAGGTGCACGGTAATACAGTACTTAAACCGTCTGAGATGGAAGCAGCGGCGACGATAGAGGCGAATGACGATCGCCCCCCATCAGACGAACCCCCACCTGCCGATGGTTTAGTGACCGAAGCCGCGAATCAAGCTGTCTGGGTCTGTAGCGCAGACTGTACCCCTGTGTTGATTGCCGATGCTGCAACGGGACAGGTCGCGGCGGTTCATGCGGGATGGCGAGGTACGGCGTTGAAAATTGTGCCGCAGGCGATCGCCCGCATGCAGACGCAGGGCAGTCAGTTAGCGGATTTGCGGATTGCGATGGGGCCCGCGATCGCGGGTGAAGTGTATCAGGTTTCCGAGCATGTGGCGGTTCAGGTCGGTGCCACGATCGCCCCAATTGACGTTGATCATGGAGCAGAGTCAGTGGCGACCTTACATCACTTACCGAACTCGCCCATTTTTGATGACCCGGAGCCAGGACGAGTACGCCTGGATGTACGGCAAGTCAATGCATTGCAGTTAGAGCAGTTAGGCATCAGCAAGGAGCAGGTCGCGATCGCCCCCCACTGCACCTACCAGGATCCCAACCATTTCTTTTCCTACCGACGCGATCGGCAAAAGAAAGCCCAATGGTCTGGCATCGTCAGCACCGCTTTGTCCTAGTGCACCTTATCAACGCTCCCGTGTCCTTCGCGATGAGTATTTCCAAAAAGCCTTGTCAAAACGCTCAACTTGTCGCTACGATAAGATCCGCGAGCATTCCTCAGTAGCTCAGTGGTAGAGCGGTCGGCTGTTAACCGATTGGTCGCAGGTTCGAATCCTGCCTGGGGAGTTGGGGAAAGGATAAAAGATGAAGGATAAAAGATAAAGGATGAAGTAACGGTTCAGAACCCTTCAACTTCAGGGTTGGTTAAGGACTGCTCACTTGACCCAGGTGTGCTTTTTCTAAATCACGGTTCTTGGTGACTGTTCATTGCCAGTCACGGTGGCGCAACAGCATT
>JAAUSG010000247.1 GCA_012034055.1 Leptolyngbyaceae cyanobacterium RU_5_1
AGGAGTTGCGGGCAGCGGAAGACCCGGAGTTTGAGACGTTCTATACCAAGAACATTTTGTTGAATGAGGGTTTGAGGGCGTGGATGGCTCCTCAAGACCAGCCGCACGAACACTTTGTCTTCCCTGAAGAAGTGCTACCTCGCGGTAACGCGCTGTAAAGGTAGAAGCAAAGAGAAAGACTTAACTCTTCACCCCTGCCCTCCGGCAGGGTTTTTTTGTGCGTGAGTTGGGAGCGATAATAGTAGCAAAGCAGAGGTTGACAATGACTAGCACACTCCCTATTTCCAAAACCATTCTCACGATCGCTGACCTGAAAAATCGGTTTGCGCTTCATCCCAATGCCGACCCTGAGTTCTTTCCAGACTGGTCTCGGAATTTGCCTGAGTTAACGCCTTCAGAAGTAGAAGTTTTAGATCGTTTACAGCAACGATTTTCGATTCATCGAGAACACGGCACGATTTCAGAGGGTGCTGTGGATAAGCTCTTAGTCTCGCCTTTGCTTGATCTCGCTGGCTTCTATGAACCAGACTTTAGAGTTCGGACGGAGAAATCGGTTCAATACCCCTTAGAAGGGGATGAAGAAATGTTGCGGGGACGCATCGACACTCTGATTGTTCAAGATCAATTTTGGGTGCTGGTGGTGGAAGCAAAGCGCACGATTATGGTTTCGCTGGCAGTGCCACAGGCGTTGGCGTATATGATGTGCAATCTAAATCCAGCGCGATCGGTGTATGGCATGGTCAGCAATGGCGACGAGTTCATTTTTCTAAAAGTAAATGCTCTGCCGCAGCCTGAGTATGGGTCTTCTCAGCTTTATTCTCTGTTTTTCCCACTCAATAATCAAAATTTGCACGAGGTGTTTCAAGTGCTAAAGCAAGTCAAGGATCTGATTGACTAGCAATTTTAGATTTTAAACCACGTTCAACCGGAATCTGTAGCTTTCCCTTAAGAAAAACTCCAGGTCTGGACGTGGACAAGGTTTAGTTAGCGTCCGTTTTTATTCTCTACCCTTAAAACCGCCCCATCGGGCTTATGCTTTGACCAAAACACTGTTGCCTTGAATTTTGGCGGAGAAGCTCCTCAAGGGTCGCGTTGCCGGAGCCGCTAGCAACTGGCCGTTGGGACTAAATTTAGACCCGTGGCAAGGACAAACGAATGCTTTTTGGTCAGCCTTCCATTCCACAATGCAGCCTTGATGAGTGCAGGTAGGACTAACGGCAAATACTGCTTTAGGATTCGCGGGGTTGCGAACAACGAGCACAGCTCCTGCAGGAAAATCCTTTGCCAGCAATTGACCTGTTTTATCTAAATCAGCAACCGCCCCAACGGCTCTATATCCATCAGCCCGAGGCGGTTCAGCAGGCTTTTGGGATTTCTGATCAGATTCTGCTGTTCTAGACGAGCAGGCAGCGATCGCTACAGGCAAGCAACTGGCAAGCCAACCCACTCCAACCCAGCTCAGAAAAGCACGACGATCCATCAGTCCAATATGCCTCTATCCCCAACAATGAGCAAATCCTATCATGGGATTCCTGCAATGCTCCGGAAGTGTATGCTATCTTAAACCAAGCACGATGTTAGACAAACTGACATTACTGCTTCAACTTCTTGAGATCAAACCATTTAGGGATAAGGAGGTGATGCCCATGCAAGATAGTAGTAAATGCCTGGGTCATCAAGCTGAAGTAAGCCGACTGTGCGCCGGAGCTGTTCTCTAACAGCGGTTCACACTCTGGAAGGCTACCCTGTTAACCTAGTTTGGATTCTGTAGATTTCCTTCCGGCAGTCAGGTTCAGTTTGAAGACCCGCTACACCGCTCCTACCCCTCAAGTTTAATGGTGATTAGCCAATTCTCTTGCAGGTAGGAGCGGATAGTTTTTAAGGAGAATTTTAAAAAATCAGGTTGTCAGAGACGTTTTACTAATAGGCAAAATTTCTTAATCATGTTGTTCACTTTGTAAAGTGAATTTTGCGTAAATGGGTGTCAATTTGAGGTTTTTAGTTAGTTGGGATTGGAATGGTTAAAATTAAAATAGCTGGATAGAGCCTGTTTGCATGAACAATTCGTGGTCTCGAATTCTGAAGTCAGTTTATCGTCGCGAGCCAGTTACTAGCTTTATCGTTACAGCTGGTGCAGTCAACATAGCTGTTGGTGGACTGAGTGAACACTGGGCACTGATGACGATTGGCTTGGGGGCTGTGGGAGTAGCGATCGCGCTGCGTTGGTGGCAAGCCCAAAACCGCAACTCTATCCAGCCCCAAAAACGCCCTCCAGTCTATGCGTTGCCGCCCCACTCATCACGCCCCAGCCTACCTATGTTAAGCATGTCAAAGAAAAACCCACCCAACCGGTAGGGGCACCGAATTTAGATTTCAAAAATTGTGATTATGAGTAGCTTTGCGACCCAGCAACTCCTGAAGATTGGAGAAGTCGCTACAGCTAGCAGCTTGTCCGTCAAAACCATTCGTTACTATGAAGAGATTGGTCTGTTAGCACCAAGTGTGATCCGCTCTGCATCTGGGTATCGCCTCTTCGACACTGAAGTTCTAAATCGACTGGCGTTTATTAAACGAGCACAGTCGTTAGGGCTGGCTTTAACCGAAATTCGAGATATTTTAACGGTACATGATCGGGGTGAGTTGCCTTGCGGAGAAGTTAGACAGCACCTGCAGGAAAAAATAAGAGCAATCACTGAACAAATTGATGCCTTGACAATGCTGCGCACCGAGTTGGAAGGTATTCTCTCTGGATGGCAGGAACACCCGCCTGCGCATCTGGCAGCTCAAACAATTTGTCCCAATATTCAAACTGAAAGCAGTGGATTGTGAAGTGCTGGGCATTTGTTCAGTTGTCGTGGTTATAGGTTGCCAGTTTCTCGTGATAGAAGCTGACAATTTGTTCGATGACCTCTGTAATCGTCAAGCCATCGGTCTGCAGCGCGATCGCGTCTGCTGCTTTGCATAAAGGAGCCAACACACGGGTGCTATCTTTGCGATCGCGCTCATAAATTGCCTGCTCCAGCTCATCCAGGCTGATGTCTGCAATACCCTGATTTTGCAAATCTTTCTGGCGTCGTCGGGCCCGCTCCTGCACCGATGCGGTCAGGAAGATTTTCAGCTCCGCATCTGGAAACACCTGGGTGCCAATGTCGCGCCCTTCAATGACAATCCCACCCTGCTGTCCATAACGCTGCTGCTGGCGCATCAATTCACGCCGCACCGCCGGTTGAGCTGCGATCTCAGATACCTTCGCGGTCACTTCTAGACTGCGAATAGCTTGGGTGACATCGTGACCGTTTATCCAAATCGAGGGAATTTTGAATTTTGAATTTTGAATTTTGAATTTTGAATTATTCTCCTGTTCCCTAAATTCAATCCGGCACTGGCTAACCAGTTCCGCGATCGCGGGTGCGTCCTCAATTTCAACACCAGCTTGCAACACGAGCCAGGTCAGGGCACGATACATGGCTCCAGTATCTAAATAGAACAAGCCGAGGGATTGGGCAACCAGCCGAGCAACAGTGGATTTGCCTGCCCCAGCTGGACCATCGATCGCCACAATCGGTTTGCGATTACTAAGCAAAATGTTGTCGATCAAACGTGTCGAACCGAAACGGACAGCAATGGCCATCAACCCAGCATCTTCTATCTTCTGTAGAGGCTCCAGGGTCGTTGGATGAACCAGTTCAACGTATTCGGGGGCGATCGCGGTCACGGCTGCCAATTCTGTTTTGACCACGCCAATCAAAACGTCGCTGGAACGTTCTCCGGCGCGAAATTTCTGTTCTGCCTGTTGTAATCCACGGTAAAGAGTGGCCGCCTGCTCCCGCTCCTCAGTGGTTAAATATTGATTGCGCGAACTGAGGGCTAATCCACTCAGCTCTCGTACCGTAGGACAACCCACAATTTCCACGGGTAGATTCAGATCTGTCACCAACTGGCGAATAATTGCCAACTGCTGAGCATCCTTCTGCCCAAAATAGGCCCGAGTCGGCTGCACAATATTGAACAGCTTGGTGACAATCGTTGCCACACCCTGAAAATGCCCAGTCCGGGAGCGACCACATAGTGAAGAGGTCATTGTTTCGGGTGGAACTACCTGGGTGAGAGCGCTGACCCCCACAATACCCATCTCCTGCGCACTGGGAACAAACAACACATCGACTTCAGCTGCTTCGCAAAGTGTTTTGTCCAACTCTAATGTCCGGGGATAGCGTTGCAAGTCTTCGTTGGGTCCGAATTGCAGGGGATTGACGAAGATACTGACGACGACAATCTTATTCTCTCGCCGAGCACGTTGAATTAAGCTCAGGTGTCCAGTATGTAATGCGCCCATTGTCGGCACGAAGCCAACATCGAGGGGAACCTCAATCGGAGAGCGTTCATAGATGGCAGACTCGCCTAGCTTGGGTTGACCATAACGATAAGCATCCAAATAGCAACGTAATCCGGCAATTGATGTGAACAGGTACACTGAACTTCCCCCTCATGATTTGCGATCGCGAACCATACCCCAAACTGTGCCTCCAGTCTGCCTGCAAAAGCTCCCAAAGCCCACACAGCCTAAACTATAGCTAATTCTTCCTAGGGGAACTATTCAAATGCAAACATCCTACCAAACTGTAGCCAGATTCTCCACGAGGTGCTAGCCAAAGTCAGGTAAACTTGGCGCTGCTAAACCACGTCCAGCTCAGAATCTGTAGCTTTCCCTTGAGAAAGACTCTAGGTCTGGACGTGGATAAGGTCTAACTTATTTCCTGATAAATCGCTCAAACCGTCAAGATACAATACTTAAGGCAGTTTTAATCTTCCTTACCCATGCAGGTTGTTTCGACAGTTACTCCGATTCCTGGCCACTATTGGCAATGGCGGCAACAGTCCATTTACTATGTCAAGGCGGGTGAACGACGAGCAAATCGTCCACCGCTGCTGCTCATTCACGGGTTTGGTGCTTCAACAGACCATTGGCGTAAGAATGTTGTTGGATTGAGTGATGAGTTTGAGGTTTGGGCGATCGACCTGTTGGGGTTTGGGCGATCGACAAAACCGGAATGGCAATACAGCGGTGGACTGTGGCGGGATCAACTGCACGATTTCATCACCCAGATGATGGGTCAACCGGCTGTTTTGATTGGAAATTCCCTGGGTGGCTATGCGGCTCTGTGTGTAGCGGCTCAACGCCTAGAATCCGTGGCTGGGCTGGCGTTGATCAATAGTGCTGGACCTTTTACAGACATTCAAGGGACAACTAAACCCGATCCGGTGCGAGCAGTCATGGGAAGTGTGGTGCGATCGCTGTTTCAGCAAGACTGGGCAAGCTTCCTCCTGTTCCAATACCTGCGACAAAAATCGGTGATTCGCAAAACCCTGGAGCAGGTTTATCTGGATAAAACCGCTGTGACCGAGCAGCTTGTGGAGGATATTTACCGTCCGTCATGCGATTTGGGGGCGACCAAAGTGTTTGCATCTGTGTTTCGTACACCCCAAGGGGAAAAAGTGGATGTGCTCTTAGGTCAGCTCACTTGTCCACTGCTGATGCTTTGGGGCGAGGCCGATCCGTGGATTAATGCCAGAGAACGGGGCGCAAAATTCCGACACTACCATCCTCAGTTGACGGAGTACTATCTACGGGCTGGACACTGTCCCCATGATGAGATTCCCGATCAAGTCAACGAGTTGCTCTGGTCTTGGGTTTTGTCATTGGCGTAAGCATAACGAAAATTTAATCGTTACACCTGAAGTAATCTTGCTGAGGCATCCTGGTAATTGGGCATTTCCGAAGGGTGAAATTTGGTTCTGCAAAGGAAAGAGTAACCGATCGCATGGCTTGCTCTTTCAAAACCCCAAAGATCCCTTCTCCGTTAGGACTGCGTGGAGAGTCTTGAGCGTGATGTCGGAAGTGTGGATTCGGGGTGCCAAAAAATGGTATGGATTACGCACGTTGGATGGGTCACATGCAGGACGCAACGAATCACCCGCGATCGCACAACCGACATCCTGGTAATGCACAGCCAGTTGATCGAGGTCTGGAAGCCGACAATCGACTGGGGAGAAACTGCGTCACAGCCGACGATCTCTCACGACTGGAAACCATCCTGTTAGACCACATTCAACTGGCGGCTTTAAGTACTGATATTGCGGCGGCTCTAGGTCAAACAAGCAACCTATCAGAGATTCTGGAGCAGTGCTTACACGTCATGGTTGAACGGCTGTGTGGAGTCGTTTTTGTCCGCATTTGGACGTTTAATCAGGAGACGCACCTGCTGGAATTGCGGGCGATCGCGGGGCAACATAGTCCCACAGAGAACTTTCCCAGCCGCATTCCCCTCAGTATTTCCATTATTGGATTCATTGCCCAAAGCCGTAAGCCTTACGTCACGAATGCCGTAGTCAATGATGTGGTGATCGGCACAAAGGAGTGGATTCAACAGGAGGGGATTGTCGCCTTTGCTGGATACCCGCTGATCGTGGAAGACCAGCTTGTCGGAGTGATGGCGCTGTTTAGTCGTCAGTCAATTACCTCACTAGTTCAGAACACGCTAGGGGCACTGGCAAACAACATTGCAATTGCGATCGACCGGGTGAAGGCACGGGATGAACTCGTCACGGGGCGGGAGGCACTTCTATTTCGGCTGGCAAATCAGATCCGCAAATCCCTACAGGTGGATAAGGTTCTGGGCAATGCTGTGCATGAAATTCGGGCGCTGCTGCGCATTGACCGTTGTCATTTCCTCTGGTATCTACCCCAGCCCGATCGCGCCATTCTTTCAGTCACCCACGAAGCAAAGGCTCCGGAGTTGAGCAGCATGATTGGCGAATATCCCGTTGAACAGGTTGAACCGCTCTATGAAAAGGTTCTCAGCCTACAAATGATTCGGACTAATTATGCGGTGGCAGATGCAGCCCTGGATGAACCCACTCGGCTCTTGCTGCTCGATTTGGGAGTGGCGTCCCAACTTCTGCTGCCATTAGAAACGCGATCCGGTCGGTTGGGGGCCATTGTCTGTAATCATTGCAGTTCTAGAACCTGGACGGATAGTGAAGTTGAATTGCTGCAAGCGGTTGTTGCTCAACTGGCACTGGCGATCGATCAAGCAGAACTCTATGCTCAGAGTCGCGCTGTTGCTCAGGCAGCTCAAACTCAAGCGCAACAGTTGAGCGAAACATTACACCACCTGAAACAAACCCAGATTCAACTGATTCAAAGCGAGAAAATGTCTAGCCTGGGGCAGATGGTGGCTGGAATTGCCCATGAAATTAACAATCCAATCAGCTTCATTACTGGCAACCTGAGTCACGCTAGCAACTACATTCAAGATCTACTCAAACTCGTTGGACTCTACCAAAGCCACGCACTCAGCGCTACGCCCGAAATTCAAGCGTGGGCGGATGAAATTGATCTAGGATTTATCGTGACTGATTTACCCAAATTGCTCTCCTCCATGCGGATCGGAGCTGATCGCATCCGGCAAATTGTGCTGTCCCTGCGCAACTTCTCCCGCTTAGACGAGGCAGAGATGAAACCAGTCGATATTCATGAAGGCATCGACAATACGCTGCTGATTCTCCAAAATCGCTTGAAGCCAACAGCCCTAAGTCCAGGCATTGAGATCGTCAAGGAATACGGAACACTACCTGCCGTCGAATGTTATGCGGGACAGCTCAACCAGGTTTTTATGAATGTCCTGTCCAACGCCATCGATGCGCTTGTATCCCGTTATCCGGAACAGGCATTGGAGGACGCGGGGAATCAAGAAGACGCAGGGACAAGGGGACACTGGGACGCGGGGAATCAAGCTGA
>JAAUSG010000248.1 GCA_012034055.1 Leptolyngbyaceae cyanobacterium RU_5_1
GAAGAGCGCGTGGCGGCAATGTCTGCGGCAATACTGTCCTTGGCGAACGCATTGGTGTAGAACTGGCACGGGGCACGATTGATCGAATTCTGGTTGAAGGCAGTGAGGGGTATAGCGTCCTGACAAGTTGTGGTCAGGATCGTGTGTTTTGGTGTTAGCCAGCAAAGCTGTCAAGCAAGGCGTTTTGATGCTGGAAATCAAGCGCTCTGTTTCTGAGCTAAAGTCGTTTCTTTAAGGCGGTTTCTGAGAAAGATTCTACCCCTGTAGGAACGAACGTCCGTAAGTCCAAAGGCTATACGTCCGTAAGACGATTTTTCGGTAATTTCTTTCCTAAGAATCTCCTAAGTAGGTAGCCCTAATTATTTGTAGGATGGGTTAGCGGTAGCGTAACCCATGCGGGCGTTAGGTTTCCTGCGTCAACCCAACCTACAGGATTTAAGGATAGGTCGATCCCAATTTGACATGTAATACAACCTACAGGATTTAAGCATAGGCTGATCCCAGTTTGACACGTAATACATGTAATAATGATGTTGAGGGTATTTTTGCGGGGTTATCCCCAAAAAATACTTGACAGAACACTGGCTGCAACGATTAGTTTCGGGGGTTGGCTGCACTGTATAACAGGTGTCAGATGTCAGGTGTCAGGAATGAAACGTGCTATGTGCATAGGGTTTTGCCTGCCGCTTGTCCCAATTCGTCTGGATACTGCGATGGTTCCTAACCCCTGAAATACCGTCCGTTTACTCGCCCATTGTCAGACTGCAAGGTATAAAATTTATGGATATTTTGCGTTTAGTCGTTACTGGTACACCAGGAGCGGGAAAAACAACTTTTGTGCGCTCGATTAGCGATATTGGCGTTGTGGATACCGATCGCAGGGCAACCGATGAAACGTCAGAACTAAAACCATCGACAACCGTGGCGTTTGATTATGGTCATGTCGCGGTTGCGTCAGCGTTCCAATTGCATGTGTATGGTACACCGGGTCAGTCTCGCTTTAATTTCATGTGGGATATTTTGATTCGGCGGGCACATGCCTATATTCTGCTAGTCGCGGCCAATCGCCCTCAAGATTTTTCTAAAGCAACCGATATCATTGCCTATATGGATTCGCGAGTAAACATTCCGATGGTGATTGGCATTACCCATCTCGATCGCCTGCAAGCCTGCACCTCAGAAGAAGTGATGGCGGGCTTAGGCTACACCGCTCGCAATCGTCCTATGTCGATCGGGGTCAATGCCAATAATCCAGACTCAGTCAATCATGCCTTAAACCTATCGTTGCTGTCGTTGCTATTGTCCCAGCGTCAGAACTGTCCCACCCCGCTCACTCCGACTCGTTCTGCGCCTGCCGCAACTGGCAAGCCACCGCTCCAGGTGCCCAAACCAGCGCCTAAACCAGCACCCAAACCAATGCCCAAACCAACGCCTGCGGGTACGTCAACCGATCACCGCTACTTCCGTTGGTAAAGCAACATCCACCCAACACCCAACGCGCACAGATGAACATTAAACGCTTGCTGGTTGCAGGAATCGTGGGGGCTGGCAAATCAAGCTTTGTGCAGACGGTTGGAGAGATGGGAACTATCAGCACTGAGCAACTCGCCACCGATGAAACGGCTGCCCTTAAACCCACGACGACCGTCGCCCTCGACTTTAGTCGCGTCAGTTTGCCAACGGGCATTGTGCATGTATATGGCACACCCGGTCAAGCTCGTTTTAGCTTCATGTGGGAACTGCTCCTACAGCGGGCCCATCTACTATTAGTGTTGGTGCCTGTACATCGCCCCACTGATTTTGTGCAATCACAACAAATCATCGGGTTCATCCAGCAGCGATCGCCCATTTCACCCGTGATTGGCTTCACCCATACCGACCACACAAACGCTCTACCACCGTCCACCGTACTATCCGCACTTGGCTACACGACTGAACCGTTGCCGCAGGTAGTGACCGTTAATCCGCTCGATCGCGCCTCGGTGCTCAATGCGTTGGCGCTCGTTATTGATGGAGTCTGCAATGGCTGCTAAGCAATCTGCCTATCAACCTCACATTCATCGATCCAAGCCGGTGATCAACAACGATCAACATCTGGCCGAATTGCTGCAGTCTGTCGAGATCACGTCACACTCGTATACTCTACCGCTGCTCAAAGACTTCATCGGACGCCAGGCAGATGTGCAGCAGGCGATCTCGCTGTGGCAGCAACTACGCCCCCGATCATCAGCGCGAGTGATGGCGATTGTTGGGCAAGCCGGAGTTGGCAAGTCAGCGTTTGCTCTGCATCTGGCTCACCAGCTCAAACCGCTCTTTCCGGATGCTCAGATTTACCTGAATTTGCGCGCCGATCAGCTTGCCTCGCCGGGAACAGTTACCCAACAGCTCCTGGGTGCTTTATCTGCAACTGATTTGCACCAACTCAGCAATCGCCGCATCTTGCTGCTGCTCGACCACCTGGAAGATCAAGCACAACTCCGTCCGCTACTGGCACTGGGTACAACCTGCACCATTCTCGTGACGAGTCGGCAACCGCTGAGTGAAACGGCAACGTTAGAACTGCAGCCGATGTCAATCTCGGATGCGCTGCTGCTGCTACAAGCGATCGCGCCCTCGAAATCAATCCAGTCCGAGCCAAAAACCGCCCGGGCGATCGCGCGACTTTGCGACGCCCTACCGTTACCGCTGCGCATAGTGGCCGGACTGCTGCAAACTCAGCCGGAACTGCAACCAGGCAACTGTCTGCAACTGCTCAGTGACGAGCGCCAGCGCTGCGAACAGGCAAATCTGAGCTACCCTGCAATTTGCGCCAGTTTTAACCTGAGCTACCAGCATTTAGAGGCGGAACCCGCCCGACTGCTGCGGTTGATCGGGCTATTGGCAGAACCGAATTTCACGCTCAAGATCGCAGCTGCACTGACAGAAATGTCGATTGACACAACGCAAGCCAGCATTGCCCAGTTATTGTCTATGCATCTGCTGGAGTTTGTCAGCAAAGAGCGTTATCGCCTGCCCAGTCTGCTGCTGCGGTTGGTAAAACGACAATTGGCGATCGTAGAATCGTCAGAAACTCGCCAATCCGCCCGCTTACGACTCAGTCAGATATATCAAGAGACCGCTGAAACGATCAGTTCTGGGCTGGGTGCTAGTTACCATCAACTTTCTCAACACCGGGGTCAGTTGAATGCGACGCAGGTTAAAGATCGCATCACCTTTAAGCAATTGTCTCTCAATGCCCAAAGCTGGTTTGAGATCGAGCGCCCGAATCTGCTGGCGGTACTCAACTGGGCAATTCAAGCAGAAGCGTGGCAGAGTGTTTTGCCAACGGTTGTCAGCGTGACGCAGTTCGTTGATAGGCGCGGCGATCGCTCAGATTGGAAAACGATTTTACTGGCCGCGATCGCTGCCGCAAAAGGCTGGGTGAGCGACTCCAAGCTGCACAACTGCTCAATTACTCAGGCAATATTTACTTGCAACACGGTCACTGGGAAAAAGCCAAAGAGCAGTATCAGCAGAGCCTCGAAATTCTACACGAACTTCAGGAACCACTCAAGGAATCGCAAACGCTGGCAAATCTCGGCATTGTCCATATTAAGCAGGACGCTCATGAAACGGCCGCAACACTCTGGGCAGCCGCACTGGCACGCTTGCCTGCTAACTCAACCGCTGAATACACCATGATTCAATGGATGCAGTTCACCGACAACACGCTGTTACAAGCGGTGTTGCCTCAGCTTGGCGATCGCTCATCCTCTCCCAATTTTCTAGGCGCAATCAGCGAAATGCTTAAACGCTTAATACCGTGAAAGCTGACGACGAAGCCCAGAGTTGGGGGATTTAGGCTTCGTCGTCAGCTCAGCCGAACGGGGCTAACCAGATCTGCAAGCGTGGCGGCTATAGAATCAGGAGCTTCTCACTACTTCACTTCACTGGCCAAAAACTGAGTCACTTTGCCTTTTTTCACAGCTACAACCACGTCGTAAGTTGCACAGTAAGCGATCGTCACATCAGTTGCCTTGTTGTACAGATTCACCACCATACCTGCGCCGCCCGGCTGAACCGCGATCGGTTGCAGATCACCAAAGAAAAAGCGACGCAGTTGATCGCCACTGCCAAACTGCCCCTTGTTTTTGATTAGCATGTCAACCTTTTGTTGAATGGTGAGTCCAGTTGAGTCTTTCATTTCTTGGGCAGATGCTTGCACCAATTGAGGATTGGCCACTCCCAGTGGCGCATCCCAAACCGTAACCAGACCCGTCAATGCAATGCCAGTCAGCAAAGAAGCCAATTTCATCGTTCAAGTCTCCAAAAAAGGTACACGAGATTTACAAGTGAGCAACGGTCATTGGTCATTGGTCAGTTGCCTAACGCCGCTGCACCGAAGGTGGCATTAAACTTGCGGCACCAAATTGCAACCGATCCATAGTTGTCCAGCTTCACATTGGCAGGAATCGCATAGCGCTGGGTTCCATTTGTCTTGCGCAGCGGAGCTAATGAAACATAATCTCCCTCGTTGATGCTGTAGGCCGGTGGTTTGGTGCTGCCAATCACATTGCGCGATCGGTGTAGAATCACGAATAAATCTGGACCTGCATCGGTTTTGAAATTGCCGTCCAGCTCTACAAATCGCTTGCCACCAATTTCTACGATCCGAGCACCGCCAGTCGTAGGATGTTCTCCGGCACGGAATGATCCAGATTTCAGCACAGCAACCTTTTGCTGACTCATCAGAGTGCCAGTCGTAGTCCTGGCAGTAGCCAGTTCTGGGTTAAGAACAGAAGCAACTCCAGAAATCAATAGGACTGAGAGACTAGCAAACATTAAGCGCTTCATGGCACCTATCTCCTTAGCAAGTGAACAACTCGAACCAATGCGTTCTATCGGAAAACGGACGTGTGAGTAGTCTGAATGCGAGCTCATCACAGGACTTACGCAAAGATCCTGTGTTTAGACTGGTAGTGGGTAGTGGATAATTGGCCGTGTGTCCGATTACCAATGACCCATTACCTGCGTAGGACTGACATCATTTAGGAGCAAGAGTTGCATTGCTCTCCTAATAACATGCCTTCCGTTTCTGAAAACTTGCTGAGAAATGTTTAAGGAATAGGTGAGTTGTCTATCTTTCCCTTGCTACAAGCGTCAGGATGAATAGGTTTCAGGCTAGAAGTAAACCATGCGTTATCAAGACATCATCGCGATCGAACCTGGAAATGAACCTGGTTTAGCTTTGAGAGTTTCTCCAAGCTGGACGTGGTTTAACGCTGCTGTTAGCTCACTTGATCGTTAAGTCAATCGAGCGAGTACCAGAACAGGGGCAAGAGTTGCTATGGTTGGATGTGTACCTAACTGTCCCCTTGCACGATTCATATGGGTCTTCGCTTAGACGCTCAACTCCTCAAGACAGGTGCTTATGACCCTAAAATCGCCTTGCTGGCGAATCACCACTACAAATGTCCAGCGTATCTAGCTCGCGTCAGGTTAAACCCGTTGCCCGTTGAACAACGATTTGTACCAGAACCAGAACCCTCGCTGTCATTCACGACTGAAGAACTTAGTCGGGGTGTTGAACGCTACTGGTATAGTCTATCCGAAGGCTTTGAGAATGGGATTTACGAAGCCCAGAGTGTGCGCCAGCAGGATTACCTACAAACGGTTTGGTTTCGGGTGCAGCACCAGGCAATTCTCCAGGTCTCAACCAGTCTTCCCTATGCGTTATGTTGGACTGGATTTGCCGATGTTTCAATCTACATGGGGTGTGGGCATTTAGAAACGGTTCGTATCTACGGCAATCACATCCGAATTCAGCGGGCGATCGCTCAGTACCAAACCGTAAATTGCAAAGAATGCCATCGCGATGCCTTATTTATTGCCGGTCGGATCACAAACCAGGCATTAGGCTGTTCACCCTTGCGAGGAAGTCAGAAGCAGGTTCGTTGGGCAGAACAAATCCGGGCACGCATCCTGCAAACGATGTTGGCATATGAGCGGTGCTGGGACGAGTTTTTAGCGGAGTTGGAAGCGCAAAGGTTTACAGAAGACGATGCAGCTTGTTATCTCCGGATGTTGAAGCAAGATCAGGCTGAGGCGTCATGGTGGATTGATAACCGAGACTTGGTAGATTTGTGGGCAACCTTTCGCTTCTTAAGAGCAGAGGGAATGTGAAGCCACTGGCAGCTTGTGGAGTAAAAGTCATACTACTCTGGTACTTGCGGCTTGATAAATAAATAAACATCGTCATGCTGGTATTGCAATTTAAAATGGGTGTCTTGCTGGAGCCGATTTACGAAACCCTGAAGAAGTTCTGAACTACTCATCCAGCCAGGATGACGCACGTTCAACAGTACAGTATTGAACTGTCCCAAATCGGTTGATTCAGTTCCCGTAACGGCTAATTTCACCACCGATCGATGCGTAACGTGAGGCGCGATCGCGGCTGTGGTCAACACACCGCCCTTGGGCGAAACTTGAGCAAGGGCAGTTCGGGTTGCATTCCAGGTATCCAAGGAACTCAGGTAGCGCGAACCAAAATATCCCACCTTCGCCAGCGCTAGAAATCCAATCAGTGAACAGAGGATGATCCCGCGTCGGCTCTGCACCCAACCTCTGTTCTGCGACAGGGCTGTAATCACTGCCAGAAACAGGAAGGGCACGGCTGGCAGGGAGTACTGATGCACCAGATCTTTTTGAGTTTGGAGAGTACTGAGGAGGTTCATGGTGAGGGTTGGAATCACGCCGACGAGTGGAGCTAGACTGCGCCAGGAAAGCCCCCAGATGACTGGCAGAAACAACAGACAGAGGTACTCTAGATTTGCCAGGGTGAACAACCCGCCCAGCACCAGGTGAGGCTTGAGGATGAGATTTTGAGCAATTTCAGCCAGTGAATTTCCCAGGTAGGCATAGCGGGGAACTGCTTCAACGCCGCCTGGTCGGAAATTGGGAATCAGCACCTGGGTGACGATCACGAACCAACCCATGCCGAGAAATAGAGCGATCGCCCCACACCCGCGCTTCTTTTCAAACACCAGCAGCCATACACCCATTGCCACAACGGTCAGGGAGAGTGCATCCCGACAGCCCAGGACAAATACCAGGCAAACCGTAAACCAACCCACCTGATCCAGCCGTGCAGCCAGTACCGCTGTCAACATCAACGGCAGCGCAATCACTTCGGGATGAAAGTCGAACAGGTTGAGGTTGAAAATCAACGGGTAGAGCAGGTAGGCAGCCGCGATCGCCGTTGCTTGTCCCTCCTTCAATCCTGCCTGACACGCCAAGTGCCAGAGTGGCAGCGCACCCAGAGAGAGCGCGATCGCCTGCACTGCAAATAGCCAGTAGACACTGGGATAAACCTTGTAAAGCAGGGCGACGAAGTAGAGAATCCAGTCGGCATGGCCACCCAAAAAGTGAAACCCCCAGAATGAAACAACCGGAGGTTGCCCCTGGCTAATCAAGTAAGCGGCCTGGTCAAAATACCCTAAATCAAAGGCAGTTGATTGGAACAACAGATGGCGCAGACTGCTACACATCAGCAATACCATCATGCTGCCGCCAATCATCCAGGTAAGCACTCCAACATCACGCTTCATTGCTTCATTACTTAGGAATGCGAATTTAATAAAACCACAATCTTCTGTACGGGCGGGTTTAGAGGATGTTTGAAAAGGTATGGTCTGTGATGTTAAGCACTCAGCGATCCCCCCTAGCCCCCCTTAATAAGGGGGGAAATTAGCTCAAAGTCCCCCTTATTAAGGGGGGATTTAGGGGGATCTTGCACGCTTTGCTACAAACAGGAGGACTTTT